>NZ_JAIUZO010000002.1:2430000-2613011 GCF_020171365.1 Qipengyuania gaetbuli
TGGCGCGCAATGGTCTTGTGCATCGCCAGCATCCCGCCTTTGCTCGCCGCATAGTGCCAGTGGGCAGGCGAATCGCCGCGATGGCCCGCGCGGCTCGCGACATGGACGATGCGCCCCGAACACCCGCGTTCGAGCCAGTGCTTCACCGCGAACCGGCTGAGCTGGGCGGAAGCGGTGAGGTTGATCCGCATGGTGTCCTCCCACCCGTCGAGCCATTCGATGTCCGAGGCTTCGATCGGGTTGGGGGCGAAGAGGCCGGCGTTGTTGACCAGCACGTCGATCTCGCCGCCTGCCTGGTCGAGCGCGGCCTGCCACAATTCCTGCGGCGCGCCGGGGTCGCGGAAGTCCGCAGCCAGGGTTCCGAAACCGCCTGCCGAAGTGGCCTGGCCGATCACCTTGGCCCCGCGCGCTTCGAGTGCTTCTCGCGAGGCGGCGCCGATCCCGCGGGACGCGCCGGTAAGGAGGATGCATGTCATGCATCACGCTATTCGAAAATTTGCGCCTTTTGTCGAGGCCGGATGCCTTGCACTGCCTCAGCAGTTCGCTAAGGAGACGGCACAAATCCACCGCTACGGAATTTATCAGGCATGGCAAACCGCCCGCTCTCACCGCACCTGCAGATCTGGAAATGGGGCCCGCACATGGCGGTATCCATCCTGCACCGCGTCACCGGCGACGGCATGGCGCTGGTCGGTCTTGCCGTTCTCCTGTGGTGGCTGGGCGCGATGGCCGGGGGCGAGGAAAGCTATGCGACCTTCGCTGAAGTCATGGGTTCGCCTCTGGGCATGGTGGTGCTGGTCGGCCTGTCCTGGGCCTTCTTCACCCACATGATGAGCGGGCTGAGGCATTTCGTGCTCGATATCGGTGCGGGTTACGAACTCGACACCAACAAGTTCTGGTCGGTGGCAGCGCCGATCATCGCCATTCTCCTCACCGCCCTTTTCTGGGCCGTGATCCTTCTCAAGTGAGCTTTATCCATGGGTAACGGAACCTCCATCGGACGCGTCCGCGGGCTCGGCTCGGCGCATGAAGGCGCGCATCACTGGCTGGTGCAGCGCTTCACCGCGATCGGCAATCTCGTGCTGATGCTCTTCCTCGTCGGCAGCCTCGCGATGCTGCCCGCCTACGATTACGCCACCATGACCGGCTGGGCGTCGCAGACGCTGCCCGCGACGGCGCTGGCGCTGCTGATCGTCAGCGTGTTCTGGCATGCGCGCCTCGGCCTGCAGGTGCTGATCGAGGATTACGTCCATGACGCCGGCACCAAGTTCGGCGTTCTCACCCTTCTCAACCTTGCAACCATCGGCGGCGCGGCCTTCGGCATCGTTTCGATCGCCCGCCTTGCCCTTGGAGGAGCCGCCTGATGGCCCGCACCCAGACTTTCGAAATCGGCGGTCGCAGCTACCCCATCGTCGACCACACCTATGACACCGTCGTCGTCGGCGCCGGCGGCTCGGGCCTGCGCGCGACCATGGGCAGCGCCGAAGCCGGCCTGCGCACGGCCTGCATCACCAAGGTATTCCCGACCCGTTCGCACACCGTCGCCGCGCAGGGCGGTATCGCCGCCTCGCTCGGCAACAACACGCCCGACCACTGGTCGTGGCACATGTACGATACGGTCAAGGGTTCCGACTGGCTCGGCGACCAGGACGCGATCGAATACATGGTCCGCGAAGCCCCGCAGGCGGTCTACGAGCTGGAGCACGCAGGCGTGCCCTTCAGCCGCAATGCCGACGGCACGATCTACCAGCGCCCCTTCGGCGGTCACATGCAGAACATGGGCGAAGGCCCGCCGGTGCAGCGCACCTGCGCAGCGGCCGACCGTACCGGCCACGCCATGCTGCACGCGCTCTACCAGCAGAGCCTGAAGTACGACGCGGACTTCTTCATCGAATATTTCGCGCTCGACCTGATCATGGAAGACGGCCCGCACGGCAAGGTTTGCCGCGGCGTCATCGCCATGTGCCTCGACGACGGTACGATCCACCGCTTCCGCAGCCATGCCGTCGTGCTGGCGACGGGCGGCTATGGCCGCTGCTATTACACCGCAACCTCGGCCCATACCTGCACCGGCGACGGTGGCGGCATGGTGCTGCGCGCGGGCCTGCCGCTGCAGGACATGGAGTTCGTGCAGTTCCACCCGACCGGCATTTACGGTGCGGGCGTGCTCATCACCGAGGGTGCGCGCGGCGAAGGCGGCTACCTCACCAATTCCGAGGGCGAGCGGTTCATGGAACGCTATGCCCCTAGCGCCAAGGACCTCGCATCACGCGACGTCGTGTCGCGTTCGATGGCGCTGGAAATGCGCGAGGGGCGCGGCGTCGGGCCGGATGGCGACCACATCTACCTGCACCTCGACCACATCGATCCCAAGGTGCTGGGCGAGCGCCTGCCGGGCATCACCGAAAGCGGCAAGATCTTTGCCGGTGTCGACCTGACCAAGCAGCCGCTGCCGGTCACGCCGACGGTCCATTACAACATGGGCGGCATCCCCTGTAACTATCACGGCGAAGTGATGGCGGGCGATCCGAACGATCCGGAAAAGATCGTCCCCGGCCTGTTCGCCGTGGGCGAAGCGGCCTGCGTGTCGGTCCATGGCGCAAACCGCCTCGGCTCGAACTCGCTGATCGACCTCGTGGTCTTCGGCCGCGCGACCGGCCATCGCCTCAAGGAAATCGTCAAGCCCGGCCAGAGCCATGACGAGCTTCCGGCCGATAGTGCCGACCTGTCGCTGACCCGTCTCGACCACTTCCGCTATGCCGATGGCGGCACGCCGACGGCGGCCCTGCGCGCCGAAATGCAGAAGGGCATGCAGAAGCACGCCGCGGTGTTCCGCGACAGCAAGCTGCTGTCCGAAGGCGTCGAACTGCTCAAGGATGTGAACAAGCGCATGGCGGACGTGAAGGTCCACGACCGTTCGCTGATCTGGAACAGCGACCTCATCGAGACGCTGGAACTCGACAACCTCATGGCGCAGGCCAACGTCACCATCGCTTCGGCCGAAAACCGCAAGGAAAGCCGCGGCGCCCACGCACACGAGGACTTCCCCGAGCGTGACGATGCCAACTGGATGAAGCACACGATCGCGTGGTTCGACGGTTGGGGCGGAAACGGCGGCGGCGTGAAGATCGGCTACCGCCCGGTGCACGAATACACGCTCACCGACGATGTCGAGTACATCAAGCCGAAGAAGCGCGTTTACTGACTTGCTACTCCGCCGCTCCTACTGTCTGTTCCGACAGGCAGTAGCGGCGGAGTGCTCCATGACAATCGAACGCAGGCCGGACGGAGCTTTGGTCTTCTTCATGCACGTCCCGCTGTGGACGAGCCTCGTGGTCCTTGCGATGTGCCTGGGGTTCGGCTGCGTCTTTGCCTACGGCCTCTTCTTCGAGGACACGACTTCGGTGCGGTATCGAGGCATCGACGCGGGCTTTTCGCTCGATCCGTGGGTCTGGAAAGCTCTTTTCCTCGTGGGAACGCTCGGCATGCTGGCCCCGGCGGTCGTTATCACGCTTGGCCTGCTGCGCGGAGGCAAGCCGCATGTCCGTATGGACGAGCGAAGGCTGACGCTCGGCGGCCGCCCGATCGCCAGTGATGCCTCGGTCCGTTGGGACGATATCGCGAGCACCGAACGCTACCGCATACAGCATGCTGCGGCGATCAAGGTAAGGGCCAGGCAAGGGAAGAACATCCATCTGAGCGCACATACCTTTCCGGTGAAAGGCGAATTCGAGACGCTCTGCCACGAAATCGAGACGAGAGTCGGGCGCCTCGGCCGGGTGCAGGATTGAGGACAGTGATCTCAAGATTTCCGGGAGGAAGGTCGGCTTCCTTCCTCGCCATGCTCCTCGTGGCAGGTTGCGCGGCTGCGCCAGTGCCTCCGCCGGAGACGGTCGGCGCGGAGCCGTTCTATGCGAAATATGTCGATGCGCGGGGTATCCCGATCCTGTCTTCCGGGCGCGTTTCCGATGCGGCATTGGTCGCCGCCCGAGACATGGCGCGGGACATGCTTTCGCACCGGCCCGAGCTGGCCGAATGGCTGGCCGCGAACGACTACCGCGTTGCGATCATCGCGCAGGACGAGGCGCTGCTCGACCTGCCCGACAAGGCGCACTGGACCAAGCCGGCGCGCGACGATCCGCGGCTGACCCGCTGCGAACTCAAGCATTATGACACGCGCATCGGGGCAAAGAGCGATCGGCAGTATTGGAACGAACGTGCGCGCGGCATCGGCGGTGAACGTACGGTGGGTTCGGAAGAGGACGTGCTCGGCCTGCCGAGCTCGCGCTATTACGGCGAGACGATCTTCGTCCACGAAATGGCGCACAACGTCCTGTTCGCGATCGAGGCGGTCGATCCGGCGCTCTACCGCGAGATCGAGGCAGCCTACGCCAATGCGCTCGCAAGCGACCTCTGGCTGAATGAATACGCCACCACCACCATCCAGGAATACTGGGCGGAGGGGACGCAGGTCTGGTTCAATTCGAACCGGCTGGTGGTGGTCGACGGACGCCGTATCCTGAACCACCCCGATCTCGAGGTCTACGACCCGCGGCTCTACGCCGCTCTCGCGCGCGCCTATGGCTCAAGCCATCGCCTCAAGTCCGATCCCTTCGCGATGAGCGCGGCCCGCGTTCCGCCCGGGCCGATCCCGGAGAATACCGCCGAGGTCTGCTAGTCGCTGGCGGCGGGATCCAGCCGGCGCGCCTCGACGATTTTCACTGGCTGCGCCAGCATCTGGCCCTTCATCCAGCCTTCGCCCTTGTCGGGATCGGTCGGCATGGCATGGATGGCCTGCACTACCTCCATGCCATCCGTGACGTAGCCGAAAACGGCATAGCCGTTGCGCCAGACCGGGTCTTCCGACTTGGGATCGGCGTCCATTCCGGTCGAATCCTGCAGGAAGATCGAGAAATCGCCATTGGCCGTGCCGGGCTCGCCCATCGCCATCGACAGCGCGCCCTTGGTGTGGCTGAGGCCGGTCAACGTGGTCGGCTCGTGCGGAATACCGGGCAGGACACGGTCCGGATCCCACTGCGTGCCGCCCTGGATCAACCCGTTGGGCTGGTCGCCCCAGTCGAGTTTCATCGCGCGGTAGAACACCGTGCCGTCGAACCTGTCCTCGTCGACATAGCGAAGGAAATTGCCGGCAGTGATGGGCGCGCGTTCGGTCTCGAGTGCCACCGTGATGTCGCCTGCAGTGGTTTCGAGGACCACCATGGTGCGTGCCGGCTCAGCAGGCGGGGGCGCTGCTTCCTCCTGCGCCGAAAGCGGCGTGGCAAGGAGGGCGAGGGCGGCGGCGAGGATTCTGCTCATGACGGGGAGACTATCCCAAGATCACGCGGTTTCAACCTTCCTCGCCCGCCCTGTCGTTGGTCGAGAATACGTGTCCTCACGGCGAATTCGGATTGCTCGCCGGACTCCCATCGTCTGCCCTGCGATCGGGTAGGGTTCGCATTTTCTGTTTACAAGCGTAGTCTTGAGAACTACACACGTAAACGAATTCGGCGAAACCGAAGGGGAGATAGAGGCGATGGCCAAGCGTAAACAGGCACCGGGCGAGCGGATCAGCGAAGCTGAGCACGCAGTCATGGAGGCTCTGTGGACCGAAAGCCCGCTGTCGGCTGCCGATGTCTGCGACCGCGTCTGCGCGGCGAACGACTGGTCGATCCCGACGGTAAAAACACTGCTCGGCCGCCTGGTGTCGAAGGGGGCCGTGGGCACCGAACCCGAAGGCCGCCGCTTCCTCTACCATCCACTGATCGAACGCTCCGACTATGTCGGCGGCGAATCGCGCCGTCTCGTCGATCGCCTGTTCGGCGGCCGCGCCGCGCCGCTCTTCGCCCACCTCGCAGAAAACGAAGCGCTCACCGACGCCGATCTGGAAGAGATCGAGGCCCTCCTCAAGGAGATGCGCAAATGACCGAGCTCCTGCGCGAATACTGGGACTGGTTCCTGTTCGACACGCTGGTCTGGACCGGCGCGCTGATCGCACTGGTCATGCTGCTGCGCCGCCCCGTGGCGCGCTATTTCGGATCGGGCGCGGCCTATGCGCTGTGGTTCGTCCCGCTCGCACGGCTGGTCCTGCCGCCGTTCACCCTGCCGGCTTGGATGGGACCGACGCGCGAGAGCGTGCCCGTCAGCTTCGAAACTGCCCCGATGGTCCTGCCAGAACGGGCGGGCTCAGCCTCCACCTATTTCGCCGACATGGCCGCAACGCCGCCTGCGCCGTCGACCTTTCCCGATCCCACCGACCTCGTCATGCCGCTCGTCGCGATCTGGTTGCTGGGTGCGGGAATGATGCTGGTGCGCCGCTTCTGGCTCTATTTCGAGCTGCGCCGCGACCTGCTGGAGTATGCACGGCCCGTGGGAGAGGCAGGCAACATCCGCCTCATCGAAACGCCTGCGATTTCCGGCCCGATGGCGTTCGGCGTGATCGACCGCGTCATCGCGCTGCCCGAAGGTTTCATGGCCAGCCGCGACCGCATGTCGCGCGACCTCGCCATCGCGCACGAACTCGCCCACCACCGCGGCGGCGACCTGATCGTCAACATGGCGGTCCAGCCGCTGTTCGCGATCCACTGGTTCAACCCGCTCGGCTGGCTGGGCTGGAACGCGCTGCGCCGCGACCAGGAAGCCGCCTGCGATGCCCGCGTCGTGGCCGCCCGCCCGCGCGAGGAACGCGCCACTTACGCCGGCATCATCGCCGATTTCGCTCGCCATCCGCAGGGAACGCCGCGTCCGGCGCTCGCCGCGCCGATGGCCTGTCCGGTTCTGGGGGACAAGTCGATCATCCATCGCTTGAGGAGTTTGAACATGTCCGACATTTCGCCGCGCCGCCGCCTTGCGGGACGCGCCACCCTTGCCAGCGCGTTTCTCGCGGTGCCGCTGACCGCGTCGGTCTGCTTTGCCGAAGCCGCTGCCGCGCCGACGCCGCCGGCTGCACCTGAAGCGCCGTTGACCTGGGTCATGCCGGTGCCTGCTGCTCCTCTCGCGCCGCCGGCCCCCGACGCACCGCCCGCTCCCGAAGTGGACGAGGACGTCGATGTCGACATCGATATCCAGCAGGACGGCGAAGTTCGCGTGGAGCGCCGCGTCATCGTCGACAAGGACGGGGAGCGCCGCGTGGTCCGTCGTTTTCGCCGCGACATGAGCGAGGAAGAACGCGCCGAGCTGGAAGCGGACCTTGCGGAAATGGAAGCGGACCTCGCCGAAATGCGCGCCGATACCGCGATGAGCCATGCGAACATGCGCCGCGAAATCACGCTCGCCGTGGCAGAGGCCCATGCCGAAGCTTCCGAGGCTCGGGCAGAGGCAATGGCGGCGGCCGGCGAAGCCATCGCCATGTCCGACATCGCCCGTGCAAGTGCACCGCGTGTCGTGATGAAGTGCAAGGACAAGACCAATATCGTCGCGACCGAAGTGGACGGGAAGGGGCGCACCACCATGTTCGTCTGCGAGGCCAATGCCGACAAGATCGCGCTGACCGCAGTGAAGTCCGCTCGCAAGGCGATCGCCGCCGACCGCAATCTCAGCGACAGCGAACGTGCCGAGGCCCTGCGCGCCATCGACAAGGAAATTGCCGAGCTTAAGCGCAAATAGCGTTCGCCATCACCGACAACCGAGAAGGCCCGGCGTGAAAGCGCCGGGCTTTTTCGTATGGCGGGCCGGGTTCACAAGTTATTCAGTTCGTCGCTCACAAAGCACGTTTCGTCGCAGACGTAAGGAGACGAGACGATGCGAGACAGATCGCCCACGGCAAAACTATTCATCGCGGGGCTGGTCGGCCTCGCGCTCCTGATACCCATGATCATGGTCTACGGCCTCGTGTCCGACCGGCAGGAACAGGCGCGGGTCGCGCAGGACGCCATTACTGCCGGTGCCGGCGGGGCGCAGACCATTTCCGGTCCCGTGCTGGCGATCCCATTTCGCAGCGAACAGGAGGTCCAGACCGTGGTGGACGGCCAGACCGTCACCCGCCCGCGCACCGTCCGTTCGGAGATTTTCCTCTTCCCGCATACCAATGACCTAACCACGACGCTCGAACCCGAGCTGAAGCGCAAGGCCATCTACGAGACGGTCACCTATCTTGCGAAGATAGAAGGCAAGGCGCGCTTCGAACTGCCCGATGACCTCGCCCGCTACGGCGTGAAGCGCGAGCAGCTACTGATCGAAGAGGCTGAAATCCGCTTCTCGACCTTCGATCCGCGCGGCCTTCGCTCTGCGGCAGATGTCCGTGCGGGCGGCAAGCGCGTCGACCTGACACCGGGCAAGGGCGGCGCACAGGGCGGCGGCGGCTTCCACGGGCCGGTCGAATGGAGCGGTACTTCGGCGCTCTCTGTCGACTATGCCTACGTCCTTCGCGGTAGCCGCGCCCTCGCGCTGACGCCCCAGGGCGGCGAGACGCGCTGGACGGTGCGCTCCCCTTGGCAGCACCCGGGCTTTGGCGGCGGTTTCCTGCCCGACGAAAGCGAGATCGGACCCGACGGTTTCAGCGCCCGCTGGACGATCGGCAATCTCGCGCTGGGGCAGGGAATGATGAGCATGACCGACAATCCTTCGGCCCAGCCCCTGGTCCCGCAGGCCGAATATCGCGGAGCCGAAATGGCCGAAGCGGAGGTCGGCCTTGCCACGATCAACCTTGTCGAGCCGGCCGATATCTACGCGCAGGTCGACCGCAGCGTGAAATACGGCTTCCTCTTCATCGGCTTCACATTCCTCGCCTTCCTCCTGTTCGACGTGGTCGGCGGCGCGCGGGTAGCTGCAGCGGAATATCTGCTGACGGGCGCGGGGCTGGTGCTGTTCTTCGTCCTGCTGCTGGCTTTTGCCGAGATTACCGGCTTCGCGCTGGCCTATGTCATTGCCAGCGCGGCGATCATCGGGCTGCTCACCGCCTACAGCGCGGCCGTGCTGGGCGGATGGAAGCGGGCAGGCTTCATCGGCGGGCTGCTGACGCTGCTCTACGGCGGCCTCTACGTCCTCCTCAGCCTCGAGGAAGCGTCGCTGATCGTCGGCGCGCTGGCGATGTTCTTCGCGCTCGCATCGGTCATGTATGCGACCCGCAATCTTGACTGGTCGACGGCGGTGCGCCGCGAGGAGAGCGAGGGCACTTTCGCCCCCTGATTTCTCGCAAAGAAGAAGGGCGCGGGTCTTATCGAGCCGCGCCCTTTTTCATGCCTAGCCGATATTGGTGATGGCGTCGCATTGCCTGTCGTCGCCCTGCAGGCCGAGGCGGAGCGCCTGGCTACGCTGGGCGCTGGTGCCGTGGGTGAAGTTCTCCGAACTCACACGGCCCTTGGTCAGCGTGTCGTCACCGATGGCGGCGGCGGCCTGCATCCCTTCCTCGATATCGCCCGGATCGATAAGGTTGCGGTTCTTGCCTGCCCATACGCCGGCATAGCAGTCGGCCTGCAGTTCCATGAGGACCGATAGCTGGTTCGCCTGGCGCGGATTGGCCTGCTGGTACGACCGGATCTGCTGCGAGATGCCCGTAATGGTCTGGATATGGTGCCCGTATTCATGGGCGATCACGTAATAGCGCGCGAAATCTCCGCGATTGCCCGACATCTGCGCCAGCTGGTCGTAGAAATTCACGTCGATGTAGATGCGCTGGTCGGCCGGGCAATAGAACGGACCCATGCCGACCGAGCCCCTGCCGCAGCCGGTGCTGAAGCTCTCGCTCGTGGCAAACCGCAGCCCCGGCTGCTGGAACTGGTCGCCATAACCCTGTTGCTCGAAGGTCTGTTGCCAGGTTTCGTTGAGCGACAGCAGCGCATTGCACGTCTCGGTCGCGTACTGGTTGGAGGAGCAGATCGCGTCCTCGTCCTCGTTCGTCGGTGCCTGCGCGACCTGGCCCTGCTGCATGCCTTCTACCGTCGCGGCGGTCTGCATTGGGTCGAGGCCGAACACGAAATAGCCCAGCGCGGCGATGATGATCGTCCCGCACCCGATACCGCCCGCTTTGCCGACGCCTCCGCCACCCGTGGTTCCGACGTCGATCCTGCTGGTATCGAATGGATTGAGCCGCATTCATGCCTCCCCGAGATTGACCGTGCCGCGCTCCTGCGCGATGGCACCTTTGCCTATCACAACACTTGAGGCCAGAAATGTTTCTCGAAGGAAAGCGCGCACTTGTAACCGGATCGACCAGCGGCATCGGCCTCGCCATCGCGCGGGCGCTTGCGGCAGAGGGGGCCGAGGTGGTCCTCAACGGGTTCGGCGACGCAGGCGAAATCGCGAAACTGTGCGCGGAACTGGGTGCGACCCACTCCGGCGCGGACCTCACTGACGTTGCCCAGATCGAGGCGATGATGGCCGATAGCGGCGGCATCGACATCCTCGTCAACAATGCCGGGCTCCAGCATGTCGCCCCGGTCGAGGACTTCCCGGTGGCGAAGTGGGACACGATCGTCGCGCTGAACCTGACCGCTGCATTCCACACCACGCGCCTTGCCGTACCGCACATGAAGGCCAAGGGCTGGGGTCGGATCATCAACACCGCCAGCGCCCATTCCAAGGTCGCGAGCCCTTTCAAGAGCGCCTACAACGCGGCCAAGCACGGGCTCGACGGCTTCACCAAGACGATCGCGCTCGAACTGGCGGCAGACGGCATCACCGCGAACTGCATCAGCCCGGGCTATGTCTGGACCCCGCTGGTCGAAAACCAGATCCCCGACACGATGAAGGCTCGCGGCCTCACCCGCGACCAGGTCATCAACGACGTGCTGCTGGTCAAGCAGGCGACCAAGAAGTTCGTCCAGCCCGAGGAAATCGGCGCGCTGGCCGTCTTCCTGTGCCGCACCGAGGCGCAGAACGTCACGGGCGCGAACTGGAGCGTCGATGGCGGCTGGACGGCGGAATAATGACGCGATTGTTCTGGCACGTATTCCGTATTGCCTACGGCGGATTTTTCGCAGTGATCGGTGCGTGGGGCTCTGTCGCCTTGTTCAGGGGGCAAGGTAATCCGTTCCTTTCGGGTGAAGGGCCAGGTCCGGACTTTCAGGCAGCTATGGAGGCGACGGGGTTCCTGGTGCCGACGATGCTCGGCTTGTTCGTGGTAGGCGGACTTGCGTTGTCGATCGAGCGAACTGCGCCCTTGGGTGTTATCCTCCTCGCACCGTTCGTCACCGTTATCTTCTTCTATCACTTACTCCTCGGCGGCAGCGCCATCTGGGGCTTCGGATGGGCCATCGGCCTGGTCATCCTGGCGTGGCGGTATCGCAGCGGTTTCGGTGGACTCGTGAACTACGGTCGAGCTTAGGTCAGCGGCCCACTAGCGCCCGCTCGAAACCGTCGTTACATGGGCCGCCACATTCATCCCGGCAGGCGATTCTCAAACGTGGCACATCTCGACATTCCCCTCGGCCTTACTTTCGACGACGTTCTCCTGCGTCCGGCCGAGAGCGACATCCTTCCCTCGATGGCGAACACCGCCACGCGGCTGACGCGCGGGATCGAACTGAACATCCCCGTCATCTCGTCCGCCATGGACACGGTGACGGAAGCCGACATGGCGATTGCCATGGCGCAGCTGGGCGGCATCGGCGTGCTGCACCGCAACTTCAAGATCAAGGAACAGGCTGCCGCCGTTCGCGCCGTGAAGCGTTATGAAAGCGGCATGGTGGTGAACCCCATTACCATCCGCCCCGACGCCACGCTGGGCGAAGCGCAGGAAATCATGGCCACCAACCGCATCAGCGGCATTCCCGTGACCGATCTTTCGGGCAAGCTGGTGGGTATCCTGACCAACCGCGACGTGCGGTTTGCCGAAAACCCGCGCCAGCCGGTCAAGGAACTCATGACCACCGAAAACCTTGCCACCGTGCCGCTGGGCACGGGCCAGGACGAAGCGCGCCGCCTGCTGCACCAACGCCGCATCGAGAAGCTGCTCGTCGTCGACAATGACGGTCGCTGCGTCGGCCTCATCACGGTCAAGGACATCGAGAAGGCGGTTGCCTATCCCGAAGCCACCAAGGACGAAAACGGCCGCCTGCGCGTGGCAGCCGCCACTACCGTCGGCGACAAGGGTTTCGAGCGCACCGAGGCGCTGATCGACGCCGAAGTCGACGTGGTAGTCATCGACACCGCGCACGGCCACAACAAGGAAGTTTCCAAGGCTGTCGAACGGGTCAAGAAACTGTCTAACACCGTGCAGGTGATCGCGGGTAACGTAGCTACTGCAGAAGCCACCCGGGCGCTCGTCGATGCGGGCGCGGACGCGGTCAAGGTCGGCATCGGCCCCGGCTCGATCTGCACAACCCGCGTCGTTGCCGGCGTCGGCGTGCCGCAGCTTACCGCGATCATGGACTGCGCCGAAGCGGCCGAGAAGGCGGGCGTACCCGTGATCGGCGACGGCGGCCTGCGCACCAGCGGCGATGCAGCCAAGGCACTCGCGGCCGGCGCGTCGACCATCATGGTCGGCTCCATGCTCGCAGGCACGGAAGAAGCGCCGGGCGAAACCTTCATCTACCAGGGCCGCAGCTACAAGAGCTATCGCGGCATGGGCAGCGTGGGCGCGATGGCGCGCGGCAGCGCCGACCGGTACTTCCAGGCCGACGTTTCGCAGCAGAAGCTGGTGCCCGAAGGGATCGAGGGCCAGGTGCCTTACAAGGGTCCGGCAGCGGCCGTGATCCACCAGCTCGTCGGCGGCATCAAGGCAGCCATGGGCTATACCGGCAGCGCCACGATCGAGGACCTGCGCAAGCGCGCCCAGTTCGTGCGCATCACCAATGCAGGCCTCGCAGAGAGCCACGTCCACGACGTTGCGATCACCCGCGAGGCACCGAACTATCCGACGCGCTAGGTCATGACTCCCGCAGCGCGGGTCCAGACCGCCATCGAGCTGCTCGATGCGATCATCGCCTCGGCGCGCGCCAAGGGTGCGCCGGCTGACCGCATCCTGGCGGAGTGGTTCCGCAACAACCGCTTTGCCGGCTCGAAGGACCGCAGAGCCATTCGCGAACTTGTCTTCGCGGCAATCCGCGCCTGCGGTCCGGTTCCGGATACGGGCAGGGCGGCCATGCTGCGGCTTGCGCAGCAGGATCAGAGCCTATCGGCGCTGTTCGACGGGTCGCAGTACGGTCCTGCCTTACTGGGCGAGGGCGAGCCGGTTGCAGAAGGCGGCGTGGCGCCGCGTTGGCTGACCGACCGCCTCGGCCAGTCGGGCATCGACGGCGAAGAGGCCGCAGCACTGCTTGGCCGCGCACCGCTCGACATCAGGGTGAACACGCTGAAGGCGGAGCGCGCGACCCTTTCGCTCCCCGCACCGGCCGAGCCGACTGCCGCGCCTCAGGCCCTGCGTCTCGAACCGGGCACGCAGGTCGAGCAATGGGCCGAATGGCGCGACGGTAAAATCGAGATCCAGGACACGGGATCGCAGATGGCCTGCCTCGCTCTCGGCGCCGAGCCGGGCGAGACGGTTATCGACCTGTGCGCAGGCGGCGGGGGCAAGACGCTGGCTCTGACAGCCGCGATGGACAATCTCGGGCGGCTGGTGGCGAGCGATACGGACCGCAACCGCCTGTCGGCGCTGGCACCGCGGGCCGAGCGCGCTGGCGCGACCAATATCGAGACGAGGCTCCTCAACCCGGGACAAGAAATGGAAGCGCTGGCGGACCTCGCCGGCCAGGCCGACGCCGTGCTGATCGATGCGCCGTGTTCCGGCACGGGGACGTGGCGGCGCAATCCCGAGGCGCGCTGGCGGCTCGACGACAAAGAACTGGGGCGGCTGACCGCGATCCAGTCGCGCTTGCTCGATATCGCAGCCGGTTTGCTCAAGCCGGGAGGCCGGCTGGTCTACGTCACCTGCTCGCTGCTGGACGAGGAAGGGGCAGGACAGTTCGACGCCTTTCTCGCGCGCACCGGAGACTTCCGAGCGGTCATACCGGAACTACCGGCGGGCCGGCACCGCGGGCACGGAATCCGGCTCACGCCGTCCCATGCCGGGACCGATGGATTTTTCATCGCCCGTGCAGAAAAGTCGTGTTAGCCTTTGGAAATGGCCGATCTGCGTCCATCAGTGAACCGGTCCCTTACGGAGACAATCATGCGTTTTGCCCCCGCCGCTACTGCTCTGTCGCTTGCCTTCGCCCTCACGGCCAGCGTCAGCTGGGGTAACGAACGCAATCCCGAACCGCGGGCAGGCGTGCTGATCGCGCAGGGCCAGGCAGCACTCGAAGCGGGCGACACGCAGGGCGCGATCGACGCGTTCGAAGCGGCGCTGGCGGTGGACCCGGGTCACACGCCGATCTTCATCCGCCTTGCCGAAGCGGCCCGTGCCGAGAACCTGCAGGGCAAGGCGATCCGCTATTACCGCGAAGCACTGGACCGTGATCCCAAGAACCTTGCCGCGCTTGCCGGTGAAGGCGCTGCGCTGGCCGAAAAGGGCGCGGTCGAAAAGGCACGCGCAAAACTCGCCGAAGTTCGCTCGCTGTGCGGCGACAGCTGCGCCGAAACGCAGCGCCTGACCGCCGCGATCGCCGCCGGTCCGCGCACGCCTGTCCTGACTGCCGAAGCCAAGTTGCCCGACGCGCAGCCGGTCCAGTCGAACTAGGCGCTCAGACCAGTTCGCGGAAGGCTTCGACCACCGCGCGATAGACCCGCTTCTTGAACGGTACGATCAGCTCCGGCAGCTGGTCGGGCTCGGCCCATTTCCAGTCGCAGAATTCGGGCGGATCGTGCGCTTCCAGGTCAATGTCGGCATCCTCGCCGGAAAACCGGGCGAGGAACCAGACCTGTTCCTGTCCGCGATACCTGCCGCCCCACAGCTTGCCGATGAGTTCTTCCGGCAGGTCGTAGCGCACGGGCTCCTTCATCCGGTCGATGATCGCCACGTGTTCGGCGCGCGCGCCGGTTTCCTCGGCCAGTTCGCGCAGCGCCGCTTCGTGAAGGTCCTCGCCCTCGTCGACGCCGCCCTGCGGCATCTGCCACCAGTCCCCTTCCTTGTTGTCGATCCGCCGGCCCACGAAAACGCGTCCGTGTCCATTGACCAGCATCACGCCCACACAGGGCCGGTAGCCGAGTTCGCTCACCTGTATCGCTCCACCATCAGTCTGATTGCATCGAGGAAGGCATCGAGATCCTTCTGCCCGCTCGGTATAGCCTTTCTCAGCGTCGTAAAGCCGTGAATGATACCGGGGAACTCGAGATAGACGACCTCGGTCCCCTGCTGGATCAGGTGGGCGGCATATTCGCGGCCCGAATCGCGCAGCGGGTCGAGGCCGGCGGTGCAGACCACCGTCGGCGGCGTGTTGCTGCAATCGCCGACCATCGGGGTGTGCCGCGGGTCGCCGGCATCGCCGCCATACTGGTCGGTGAACCACGCCATGGCCGCGCGGGTTAGCAGGAACCCTTCGGCAAAGTCGCGCAGCGAGTTGTGGTGCGTCGTGTCGCTCGCCACCGGGTAGATCGGCGCCTGGACGATCACGGGCACCTTGGCCGGTTCGTTGACCAGCTGGTTGGTGGTGACGATCGTCAGATTGCCGCCTGCGCTGTCGCCCGTGATGACGAGGCCGGTGATTTCGCGTCCCAGTTCGGCAGGCGAGGTCGCGACCCAGCGCGCCGCCGCTTCGCAATCGTCGGGTGCGGCGGGGAAGGGGTGTTCGGGCGCCAGGCGGTAATCGACCGACACGACCGGCAGGTCCAGCTGGTGGGCGATTTCGGTGCAGAGCGAATCGTAGACCTCGAGATCGCCGATCACGAAGCCGCCGCCATGGATGAAGATCACACAGGGGCCGGCCTCGCGGCTGTCGAGCGGATCGTAGAAGCGCAGCGGGATGTCGCCCGCCGGTCCCGGGCACGTGAGGTCCTTGCGAACGGCCATCGGGCGGGCAGGCGCTTCGGCGATCTGGCCCATGGCGCGCATCTGGTTGCGACCTTCCACCGCGCCGACTTCCTCGACCCCCTTGCCGCCGATCTGCTCGAGCATGTCGAGAAATCCACGCACGTCATCGCGCACGAAGTGTTCGGTATCGGCCATCGCTATTCTCTCCCATTCGTTTCGAATTGAGACTTAGCGCGTCGGCAGCGCTTTTCCACCGGGCTTTTTGGCGCTAGCAGAGAAACTTCATTGCGAGAGGAAGGGGTGGCTCCTAGGTGCCGCTCCGAACGGAAAAGCGCCGCCGGGTGCGGCGCGCGACAAGGATAAGATTGGATGGCAACAGCCGCTCCCGATAGCGTCGGCTCGCCGCAGGACGGCATCCCCGCAAGCCCCGAAGCCATCGTGGTCCGGTTCGCCGGCGACTCCGGCGACGGCATGCAGCTCACCGGGGGACAGTTCACGCTGTCGACCGCGCTGGCCGGCAACGACCTCGCCACGTTCCCCGACTTCCCGGCCGAAATCCGCGCGCCGCAGGGTACGCTGTTCGGCGTTTCCGCCTTCCAGATCAATTTCGGCAGCCGCGAGATCAATACGGCGGGTGACGCGCCCGACGTGCTGGTGGCGATGAACCCGGCCGCGCTCAAGGTGAACCTCGCCGCGCTGAAGCCGGGCGGGCTGATCATCGCCGACACCGGCGCCTTCACCAAGCGCAACCTCGACAAGGCGCATTATGATGCGAACCCGCTCGAGGACGGGAGCCTTGCCAAGTACGATGTGCTGGCCTTCGACATCAGCGAAAAGACCATCGAGGCGGTGAAACCCTACGGTCTCGGCAACAAGGATGCGCTGCGGTCCAAGAACATGTGGACGCTCGGCCTTGCGCTGTGGATGTTCGACCGTGACCGCGCGCCGATCCACGACTGGCTGCGCGCCAAGTTCAAGTCGAAGCCTGACATCGCCGATGCGAACATCGCTGCGCTCGACGCGGGCCATGCCTATGGCGAAACCGCCGAACTGGCAGGTCCGCTGAAGCAGGTCCATGTCGATCCGGTACCCAGCGCGCCGGGCCTTTATCGTACCGTAACCGGCGCAGAAGCGGTCAGCCTGGGCCTTGTTGCGGGCGCACAATTGGCTGAACTGCCGATGTTCTTCGGCGGCTATCCGATCACGCCCGCATCGGCGATTCTGCACCACCTTGCCCGGCTCAAGGAATTCGGCGTTACGACCTTCCAGGCGGAAGACGAGATCGCCGCGATCTGCGCCGCCATCGGTGCGAGCTATGCCGGCCAGCTGGGCGTCACTTCTTCGTCGGGTCCCGGCATCGCGCTGAAGGGCGAGGCGATGGGCCTTGCCATCATGACCGAGCTGCCGCTGGTGATCGTCAATTCGCAGCGTGGCGGTCCGTCGACCGGCCTGCCGACCAAGACCGAGCAGAGCGATCTCTACCAGGCCGTTTATGGCCGCAACGGCGATGCGCCAATGCCGGTCATTGCCGCGCGCAGTCCGTCCGATGCGTTCGAAGTCGCGATCGAGGCCTGCCGCATCGCGGTCGAGTACATGACGCCCGTCATGCTGCTGACCGACGGCTACATCGCCAATGCCGCCGAGCCGTGGAAGGTGCCCGATCCGGCCGACTACACGCCGTTCCCCGCCAAGTTCCTCGAAGAGAAGAACGATGGCGACCGCCTGCTTCCCTACAAGCGCGACGAGAAGGGCGCACGCCCCTGGATCAAGCCCGGCACACCTGGTCTGATGCACCGCATCGGCGGGATCGAGAAGCACGAGCTGACCGGCAATATCGACTATTCGCCCGACAACCACCAGCGCATGACCGACCTGCGCAAGGGCAAGGTCGACGGCGTTGCGGTGCCCGACCAGGACGTCTGCCTCGGCAAGTCGAAGGGCAAGCTCGCCGTGGTGGGCTGGGGTTCGACTTTCGGCCCGATCCACCGCGCGGTCGACAATTCGATCCGCCGGGGCCTCGACGTCAGCCACATCCACGTGCGCCACATCTGGCCGCTGCCGAAGAACCTCGGCGATTTGCTGCGCGGTTTCGACCACGTGCTGGTGCCCGAAATGAACACCGGCCAGTTCAAGACCGTGCTGCGCGACCAGTACCTGATCGACGCCCAGCCGCTGACCAAGACCAGCGGCCAGCCGTTCCAGATCGCCGAACTCGAAGCCGAGATTGCCAAGTTCTTCGACGGCGTCCCCGGCAACGAAGGCGGGCAGGTTCCCGCGAACGACCAGCAGCTTCCCAGCACCGAAGGAGGTGCAGAATGAACGCCCCTGCCAAATTCGAGACCACGCTCAAGGACTGGGAAACCGACCAGGAGGTCCGCTGGTGCCCCGGTTGCGGCGACTATGCCATCCTGAAGGCCGTGCAGCGCACGTTGCCGCAGCTTGGTGCGAACCCGGCCAACACCTGCTTCATCAGCGGTATCGGCTGTTCGAGCCGGTTCCCCTATTACATGGAAACCTACGGCTTCCACACGATCCACGGCCGCGCGCCGGCTTTCGCGACGGGGGCGAAGCTCGCCAATCCCGATCTCGACATCTGGCTGGTGACCGGTGACGGCGACGGCCTGTCCATCGGCGGCAACCACCTGATGCACGTGCTGCGCCGTAACGTGAACATGCAGATCATGCTGTTCAACAACGAGATCTACGGCCTCACCAAAGGCCAGTACTCGCCCACCAGCCGCGAAGGAACCAAGTCGCCTTCGACCCCGCTGGGCAGCGTCGACCATCCCGCCCGTCCGGCTGCTTTCGCGCTGGGTGCGGGGGCGCGCTTCGTTGGCCGCGGCTTCGACGTTTCGAAGAACCTGCCCGACGTGCTGATGGCAGCCCATGCCCACCAAGGCGCGGCCTTCATCGAGATTTTCCAGAACTGCATCGTCTACAACAAGGACGTGTTCGATGATTTCGCCGCGCCCAAGGGTGCCGAAGACCGCCAGCTCTGGCTCGAAAACGGCAAGCCCATGCTGTTCGCAGGCGACACCAAGGGCATCACGCTCGACCGGGAGAAGCTGACGCTGGGCGTGGTCGACGTGGTCGATGGCGACTGGGAAGCGGCAGGCGTGATCGTCCACGACGTTACCAACCGCTCGATCGCGCACATGCTCGTCGAAATGCCCTTCGGCCCGTTCCCGATGGCTCTCGGCGTGCTTTACGACGATCCGCGCCCGACTTTCGAAAGAGCGGTGATCGCAGAGCGTGAGCAGGCGAGTGCGGGCAAGGAAGCCAATCTCGCCAAGCTGCTGGGCAAGGGCCAGACCTGGACGGTCAGCGGCACGGCGCAGGATCCGGTCTGATCAGGCCGGGTCCTTGCCCGGCTGTTCCATCTTTCGCCTGTCCTGAAGCCTGGTCGCCACCAGGCCCATGGCGAGCGCCCATGCCGCACCAACGGTCCACCCGCCGAGCACGTCGGTCGGATAATGCACGCCGAGATAGAGGCGGGTGAAGCCGATGGTCAGCACCAGTAGCGCCGCAACGCCGATCACGAAAAGCCGTGTTCGTCGCTCCTCGAAACTTCGCGAAATCATCACGGCCAGCGTGAGATAGATGATCGCGCTGTTCATCGAATGGCCGCTCGGAAAACTGAGCGAAGTGACTTCGACGAGATGCGGCACCGCTTCGGGCCGCGCGCGGGCAAAAAGTTCCTTCAGTAGCGTGCCGAATAGCGCGCCGCCGCCAGTGGCAAGCGCGGTGTAGAACGCCTGCCTCACGCGCCCCCGTGTCAGCAGGAATGCGACCGCAAGGGCGGACACCAGCGTCAGCACGGTCACACCGCCCAATGCGGTGAGGTCGCGCATGGCAGGCAGCAGCCAGTCCGGACCGATCGGCGTCGACAGGTCGTCGGGCGTGCGAAGCGCCCGCAGGAAGCCCGTGTCGAAGGCCTTCGTCTCGCCTTCCGCCATCTCGTCCGCAAGGCTGATGAAGCCTGCCGTCAGCGCCGCGCCCAGCGCAAGGCCGATAAGCAGCTTCTGTTCGCGGTGGATGTATGTCTTCAGGCTGGAAAGCGGCACGGAAATTCCTCTAGGACGACCTGACCGCAACGTGCGAAGCTGCGGATATTTCCACGAAGGAGAGGTCGCCTGGACAATCTTACCCATTCGCTGGTCGGCGCGCTGATCGGCCAGGCAGGGCTGAAGAAGAAAACCGGGCTGGCGATGCCTGCGCTGATCATCGGGGCGAACCTGCCCGATGTGGATGCGGCCTGCCTGTTCTGGCTGGAAGGGGTCGAACACCTCGGCTTCCGTCGCGGCATTACCCACGGGCCGCCTGCGCTGGTGCTGCTACCCCTGCTGCTGGCCGGCCTGCTCTACGGATACGACCGCTGGCAGGAGAAGCGCGGCACGCGGCCCCAAGGGCGGCTGCCGGTCGATTTCAAATGGCTCTACCTCGTCAGCCTGATCGGGTGCCTGACCCATCCGGCGCTCGACTGGATGAACGTCTATGGCATCCGCCTGCTGGAGCCGTTTTCCTCGCGCTGGTTCTATGGCGACACGCTGTTCATCATCGACTTGTGGCTGTGGGCGCTGCTGGGCTTTGCGACGTGGTTTTCCCTCCGGCGCGAGAAGCGCGGCGGTGCGTGGCAAGGCCCGGCCAGGGCCGCGCTTGCCGCCATGCTCGCCTATATCGGCGTGAACCATGCGATCACGCGGCAGGCGGAGGCCGAGCTGCGCGAAAGCCCCACCGGAACCGACATCGTCATCGCTAGCCCGGTGCCTTTCTGGTTCTGGCAACGCGAGATGATCGCAGGCGGCAACGGGCTCTACACGCTAGGCGAGGATACGAGCTTGCCCGGCGTGCCGCTCGACCGGTGCGACCTGATGACGCCCTATACCTTCAATTCGCAGGTCCGGGCCTTCCTGTTCTGGTCGCGCACGCCCTATATCGTGCCGCGCGAAGACGGCACGCTGTGGCTGCAGGATGCCCGCTTTTCCGACCCTCGCGCCAGCGGACGCTTCGAAGTGCAATTGCCCTCCGATGCCTGCCCGGGAATTCGCACGGAACCGAGGGCGCAGTGACCCCGTTCCCCTCGCAAAAGGGGTTTTCATGAGTTTACCACAGATCGTCTGGTTGCGGCGCGACTTGCGCATGGCCGACCAGCCTGCGCTCCATGCCGCGGCCAAGGCCGGGCCGGTCATTCCGGTCTATGTCCTCGACGACGAACGGGCGGGCGACCACGCCTATGGCGGTGCGTCGCGCTGGTGGCTGCACCATTCGCTGGAATCGCTCGGCCGTTCGCTGGGCGCTCGCAAGTCGCGGATCGTGCTGCGCAAGGGCGACGCGCCGCAGGTGCTTGCTGCTCTCGCCGACGAGACGGGTGCGAGCTGCATCCACGCCATCCGCCATTACGAGCCCTGGTGGAAGGAGGCGGAGGACGAGCTGCGCGATGCGCTGGGCGAGGGGCGCAAGCTGTGCCTCTACGACGGGAATTACCTGATGCCGCCGGGCAGCGTGACGACCGGCTCGGGCGACCCTTACAAGATCTACACGCCGTTTTCGAAGGCGCTGCTCGAACACATGCCCCCGCGCGATGTGCTGGGCGAGCCGGATACGATCCATTCGCCCGAGGCATGGCCCGATAGCGACACTCTGGAAGACTGGGACCTGCTGCCGACCAGGCCCGACTGGGCGGGCGGTTTCCGCGCGTTCTGGGAAGTGGGCGAGGCGGCGGCGCATGGCCGGCTCGACTGGTGGGTGGACCGCGTGGGCGACTATGACGAGGGGCGCAACCTGCCGTCCAAGGACATCACCTCGCGCCTGTCGCCGCATCTGCACTGGGGCGAGATCAGTCCTGCGCAGGTGTGGCACAAGCTCAAGGACAAACGGTCCGACGGGTGGAGGACCTTTGTGAAGGAGATCATCTGGCGCGATTATGCGCAGAACGTGATCGACCAGTTCCCCGACTATCCGCGGACAAGCTACCGCGACTATGACGAGCGCAAGCTGTGGCGCAATCCCGATGCCGGGCACCTGATCCGCGAGGACCTGAAATGCTGGCAGCGCGGCATGACCGGCTATCCGGTGGTAGATGCGGGAATGCGCCAGCTGTGGCGGACCGGCTGGATGCACAACCGCGTGCGGATGATCGCGGCGAGCTTCCTCGTGAAGCACCTGCTGATCGACTGGCGTTTCGGCGAACAATGGTTCTGGGACTGCCTCGTCGATGCCGATTACGGCAATAACGGCGTCAACTGGCAGTGGATCAGCGGCACGGGCGTCGACAGCAACATGTTCGTGCGCATCATGGCGCCGCTCACCCAGAGCGAGAAGTTCGACGCGGCGGGATACATCCGCGAGTACGTGCCGGAGCTTGCAAGACTGTCCGATGCGGAGATCCACGATCCGCCGGACCACCAGCGCGGCAAGTATCCCAAGAAAATGATCGGCCACAAGGAAGCGCGCGAACGGGCGTTGGAGGCCTACAAGTCGGCCAAGTCGTAGCGGACTTGTCGCAGGCGCGGCTGCGCGCCATAGCGCGGGGCATGGACATGCCTACCAGCCAGCGCGGACGAGACCTTATCGAAGGTGCGCGGCCCTTTGCCCGCAAGCCCGGCCTCCTGGCACGGCTGGTTGCCCCCGGCTTCGGCAAGATCCTCGACCGCATCGACACGGCGCTGGTTTCGGGCACTATCCACGTGACGCTGCCCGATGGAAGCACGCGCACTCTCGGCGGCCGTGCGCAGGGTTTTGAATGCGAGGTCGAGCTGCGCAGCTGGAATGCGCTGGTGCGCCTTGCCAGCAATGGCTCGGTCGGCTGGTACCAGGCGTGGGAGACGGGCGAATGGTGGAGCCCCGATCCGGTCCCGCTCTTCGCGCTGTTCATGCAGCACGCCGCGCGGCTGGGCGATACGGCGCGGGCCAAGGGTCCGTTCCGCCACGGGCTCAAGCTCGCCCACCTGTTCAACCGCAACACGCACGAGGGCGCGCAGAAGAACATCTCGGCGCATTACGACCTCGGCAATGATTTCTACGCCGCGTGGCTCGACCCGACGATGAGCTATTCCTCCGCGCTCGATGTGCGCGGCGACGGGCTCGAGGCGGCGCAGCGGCGCAAGTGGGACGCGCTGGCGTCACGCCTTGGCGATCCCGCCTCGTTGCTCGAAATCGGCTGCGGCTGGGGCGCGCTGGCGGACTTTTTCGCGTCGCGGGGCAGTGACGTCACGGCGATAAGCCTGTCCGACGAACAGCTGTCCTGGGCGAGGGCGCGCCACAGTGACGCCGTCGATTTCCGCAAGCAGGACTACCGCGACACGGCAGGCCGCTACGACGCCATTGTCAGCGTCGAGATGGTCGAGGCGCTGGGGCGCGAATACTGGCCGACCTTCATGGATTGCATCGCGCGAAACCTGAAGCCGGGCGGGCGCGCGGCGATCCAGTATATCTCCATGCGCGACGAGCTGTTCGACGATTATGCGAAGAGCGCGGACTTCATCCAGGCCTATGTCTTCCCGGGCGGGCTGCTGATCCGCACCAGCGAATTCCGCCGCCTGGCCGAAGAGCGGGGCCTTGCATGGCAGGACCAGGCCGATTTCGCGCTCGACTATGCCGAAACGCTGCGCATCTGGCGCGAGCGGTTCGACCATGCCGAGCAGGCAGGCGAACTGCCGCCCGGTTTCGACGTGCGGTTCTGCAATCTGTGGCGCTATTACCTGATGTATTGCGAAGGGGGATTCCGCGGCGGCGGGATCGATGTCCACCAGGTCACGCTGGTGAAAGAGGGAGAGGGCAAATGAGGATTCGTTCGGTTCTTGCATCGATGACGGCGATCGCGCTGTGCGGGTGCGCCGCAAGCTACGATGCAACGCAGACGGTACATGTGCATTCGGCGCCTGCGGTGACGCAGTCGACCCCGGCCCAGATGGCGAGCCTCGACCCGTCCGATTCGATCCTGTTCTGGAACGATGCGCGCCGCTCTGCCGCCTTCCGCAGCATGGAGACGATGTTCCCCGGGCTGGAAGTCGCTCCGGCATCGCAGACCCGTCACCTTCCCGACGGCAAGGCATTGAGCGCGGATCAGGAGGCTGCGGTGCGCGCCTTCATGGCCGATACCTCGGCAGCAGGCGTGATGGTGCTGCAGGATGGCAAGGTCCGGTTCGAGGACTACGCGCTGGGCCTAGACTCCAACGACCGCTGGACCAGCTTCTCGGTCGCCAAGAGCTTTACCTCGACCCTGCTGGGCGCAGCGATCCAGGACGGGCACATCGAGAGCGTCGATACGCCCGTGACCGCGATCATCCCGGCACTTGCGGGAACGGCCTATGACGGCGTCACGGTCGGCCAGATCGCCATGATGACCTCGGGCGTGGCATGGAACGAGGACTACACCGATCCCGACAGCGACGTGGCCAAGATGCTCGCCATCGCGCCCGTCGAAGGCGAATCGCAGGCCGTCACCTATGCCCGGACGCTCAAGCGTGAGGCGCCCGCGGGCCAGAAATGGGTCTACAAGACGCTGGAGACCAACCTCCTCGGCCTGATCGTCGAGGAAGCCACCGGCAAGTCGCTCGCGGCCTATTCGGCGGAGAAGATCGTCGATCCGGCGGGCTTTGCCGGCGGATTGTTCTGGATGCAGGACCTCACCGGCGGGAATATCGGCGGCTGCTGCCTGTCGCTGCGCCTGTCCGACTATGCGCGCTTCGGCCAGTTCGTGCTCGAAGGCGGTGACGGCGTGGTGCCGGACGGCTGGTTCGCCGAGGCAGGCGCACCGCAGGTCTCCTTCGCGCCGCGCGCGCCGGGCTTCGGCTATGGCTACCAGTGGTGGGCATATCCGGGCGGCAATTACGGGGCGCAGGGCATCTTCGGCCAGGCGATCACCATCGTGCCCGAAAAGAAGCTTGTCGTCGCCGTGGTCAGCAACTGGCCGACCGCGACCAGCAGCGAAAACCGCGCCAAGGCGCAGGCACTCGTCGCAAAGCTGTCGGAAGGGGCGGACTAGACCGCTTTACGAGTGGTGGCGGAGGCCGCGAAGGCACACCGCCACCGACGACGATACCGGACGAAGGTTCAGGCCAGCGCCCAGAAGTCGCCGCCAATGCGTCGGTCTTGTCGCCTTCCCGTAGGCTGTCAGTAAGGGCGGTAGGCACCTTCGCCGCTGTAACGGGCGAGGATGTTGTCGTGGACGATCGGGCTCAGCAGCTCGCTGAACGCGCAGCCGACCATGCAGTTTTCCCACCACACGACCTGCGCCTGCAGCGATTCGAGGCCGGGGAGGGTGAGCCAGCACATCTGGCCTTCGTGCATGCGGTTGATCGCCGCTGCCGAGAAACCGGAGATCGACAGATCGTGGACCACCGTCTGGAAGGCGCGTCCGCCGCTGGCGCGCAGCTGGCCGGGAATGGTCAGCCTGGTGCGCGGCGCGCACCGGTCTTCCTGCGCTGCGAGCGAGTAGCGATCCTGGGTCTGGTAGCTCATGTCCGGCACCTTGCTTGAGACTGAAATCCGAAGCGCACGCGGGGTAAAAGCGCGCGCGGGTTATCTGTCGGAATCTCTCTCAGCAGGATTACGGAAGTTTCGCCGGATGTGGTTAACCTAGCTTTCGATCCGCTCTCGGTGGCGGGTCGCGAAATCGTTAACAAGCAGCTCGACCAGGCGCTCGCCCACGGCTTCGGGCGGTTTGACCGTCTGCGGGTCTTCGCCGGGATAGGCCTTGGCGCGCATCGCGGTGCGGGTCGCGCCCGGATCGACGATCGACACGCGGACACCGGAAATCTTTTCGACCTCCTGCGCATAGGAATCGAGCAGATTGTCGAACGCGGCCTTGGTCGAACCATAGGCGGACCAATAGGCGCGGGGGGTTTCGCCGACGCTGCTGGTCAGGCCGATGACGCGGCCGGCATCGGCGCGCTTCAGCAGCGGGTCGAAATTCGCCAGCAGTGCCTGCGTCGCCAGCACGTTGATCGTCATCGCCTGGCTGAACTGCTTGCCGTCGATCTGCGTAACCGGTGTAAGGGTTGGCAGATAGGCTGCTGAAATCACCAGGATATCCAGCTTGTCCCAGCGTCCGGCAATGGCGGAGGCGAGGCGGGCGATGCCGTCGCTTTCGGCAAGGTCGACAGGGGCAATGGTGGATTGGCCGCCGGTTTCGTGGATGCGGTCTTCCACCGCCTCCAGCGCGCGCACGTCGCGGCCGGTGAGGACCACGTGCGCGCCTGCTTCGGCGAGCGCGACGGCGCTGGCCGCGCCGATGCCCTTGCTCGCACCCGTGACCAGGGCGAGTTTACCCTCGAGCGGTTTCGTCATGTCAGGCGACCTTGTTTACCGGAAAGGCGAGCTGCTTCTGCTTGTCCTCGCGCTTGGCGAGGTCGGTCAGCGAGGTGGGATAATCGCCGGTGAAGCAGGCGTCGCAGAATTGCGGGCATTCCTTCTTGCGCGGCTTTTCGCCGACCGCGCGGTAAAGCCCGTCGATGGACACGAAGGCGAGGCTGTCCGCCTTGATGAATTCGCGCATCGGTTCGAGATCCATGCGCGCTGCCAGCAGCTTGGACCGTTCGGGCGTGTCGACGCCGTAGAAGCAGCTGTAGGCGGTAGGCGGGCTGGCGACGCGGAAGTGCACTTCCTTGGCGCCCGCATCGCGCATCATCTCGACGATCTGCATCGAGGTGGTGCCGCGCACGATCGAATCGTCGATCAGGACGATGCGCTTGCCTTCCACAAGCATGCGGTTGGCATTGTGCTTGCGCTTCACGCCTGCGTGGCGCGCGCCGTCGGACGGCTGGATGAAGGTGCGCCCGACATAGTGCGAACGGATGATGCCCAGTTCGAACGGGATGCCCGACGCCTGCGCATAGCCGATGGCCGCCGGAACGCCGCTGTCGGGCACGGGCACCACCAGATCGGCCTCGACCGGCTTTTCCTTCGCCAGCTCGGCGCCGATGGCCTTGCGCGCCTCGTAGACGCTACGCCCGGCAAAGAAGCTGTCGGGACGGCTGAAATAGACGTGTTCGAAGATGCACGGGCGCGCACGGTGCGTGCCGAACGGGTGGATCGAATCGATATTGCCGTCGTAATCGACCTTGATCAGTTCGCCCGGTTCGACCTCGCGGATCATTTCCGCGCCGACCACGTCGAAGGCGACGCTTTCGCTGGCAAACGCGGTCGCATCGCCGATCCGGCCCATGACGAGCGGACGGATGCCGAGCGGGTCGCGGCAGGCGATCATGCCTTCGGGCGTCATCACGATCAGCGCATAGGCGCCTTCGAGCAGGCGCAGCGCATCGACCAGCCGGTCGACGATGGTCGGGTAACGGCTGGTGGCGACGAGGTGGATGATGACTTCCGTGTCGGAGGTCGACTGGAAGATCGCGCCGCGCTGGACCAGTTCTTCGCGCAGAGTGCCGGCGTTCGAGATATTGCCGTTGTGCGCGACGGCGAAACCGCCGCTCGCAAGGTCCGCATAGAGCGGCTGCACATTGCGCAGGCCTGCGCCGCCGGTGGTCGAATAGCGCACGTGACCGGCGGCCATGTGGCCGGGCAGTTCTGCGATCGCGTCGGCGGAAGAGAAGTTCTCGGCCACATGGCCGAGGCCGCGGCGGGCGCGGAATTCCGAGCCGTCCCAGGCGACGATCCCGGCAGCTTCCTGCCCGCGGTGCTGGAGCGCGTGGAGGCCAAGCGCGGTGGCCGCCGATGCATCGGCAGCGTTGATGACGCCGAACACGCCGCATTCCTCACGCAGCTTGTCGCCATCCTCGTCGAGGAAAGGGTGGGTGAGGTTCCCAAGGGGCGTATTCACAGGGTGCTGTCCGCGCTGCCAACCGATGGCGGTCCAATGGCGATGTTACGCCCCGATTACAAGGGCGATGACGGCGGTAACGGTGGACCGGATGCGGCAATTCATTGCACGGCCAGCAATCCCTGCCTAAACGCGGCAGGCAACGGACAACGACAGACAAGAGCCGCCTTGATCCTCTCTCCCTTCGAACGGACCATCGCCAAGCGCTACCTGCTTCCCGGCAGGAGCGAGGCGTTCATCGCGCTGGTCGCGGGCATATCCATCACCGTCGTCATGCTGTCGGTCGCCATGCTGGTGATCGTGATGAGCGTGATGAACGGGTTCCGCGCCGAACTGCTCGACAAGATCGTCGGTCTCAACGGGCACGCGATCATCCAGGCCTATGGCGGACCGATGGAAGACTGGGAGGAAATCCTCCAGGAAACCCGCCAGACGCCCGGTGTGGTGGAAGCCAGCCCGCTGATCGAACAGCCGCTGCTGGTGACCTTCAACGGCAGGGCGGAGGCGATCCTGCTGCGCGGCAATACGGCGCAGGACATTCGCGAGCTGGGCGAAAAGACGCTCGGCGGCAACATGGATTCGCTCCAGCCGGGCTCAGGCAAGGTCGCGATCGGTGCGCGGCTTGCGGAGAACATCGGCGCGCGGGTAGGCGACACCATCACGGTCATCAATCCGCAGGGCCGTTCGACGCCGTTCGGTACCGTGCCGCGCCAGATCGGCTACGAGATCGGGGCGATCTTCGAAATCGGCATTTACGACTATGACGGCGCCTTCGTCGTCATGCCGATGCAGGATGCGCAGACCCTGCTCCTGATCGGCGACAAGGTCGGCATGATCGAGGTGAAGGTGACCGATCCGGACGAGGTCGAGGAGATCCTCGAACCCGTGCAGGCGCAGCTTGCCGGGCGCGCGGTCATCCAGACCTGGAAGACCATCAACGCGACCCTGTTCGAGGCGCTTCAGGTGGAACGCGCAGCAATGGCTTTCGCCTTGAGTTTCATGGTGCTGGTGGCCGCATTCAACATTTTGTCGAGCCTCGTGATGCTCGTCCGCGCCAAGACGCGCGACATAGCCATCATGCGCACGATGGGCGCGACGCGGCGCAGCCTGACCAAGATTTTCGTGACCACCGGCTTCACCGTGGGCGCGCTGGGCACGATCGCCGGCCTCATCCTCGGCGCGCTCGTGCTGGGCTTCCGCGAACAGATCGTGGCGGCCATCAGCTGGCTGACCGGCGCCGACCTCTGGGACCCGCAGGTCCGCTTCCTCAGCACCATCCCGTCGAAGCCCGATCCGGTGGAAATCGCCATGATCGTCGGCCTTGCGCTGGTGATGAGCTTCCTCGCCACGCTCTATCCGGCGCTCAAGGCTGCCAGCACGGACCCGGTACAGGTGCTTCGCTATGAATAGTCCGGTCGTCGAACTCAGGGGCCTGACCCGCAGTTTCGAGCAGGGCGGCGAGCGCATCGACGTGCTGCGCGGCGTCAACCTGCGCATCATGCCCGGCGAGATCGTGGCGCTGCTCGGCCCGTCGGGTTCGGGCAAGTCGACCATGCTCCAGGCCGTGGGCCTGCTCGAAGGCGGGTTCGGGGGCGAAATTGTGATCGCCGGCCATTCGGCGGAGAAATCCGATGCCAATGCGCGCACGACGCTGCGCCGCAACCACCTGGGCTTCGTCTACCAGTTCCACCACCTGCTTCCCGATTTCGACGCGCGCGAGAACGTCGTCCTGCCGCAGCTCGTGGCAGGCAAGCCGCGTGAAGAGGCGGAGGCGAGGGCGGAGGAACTCCTGCGCGCACTTGGCCTCGGGCATCGCCTGACGCACCGGCCGAGCCAGCTTTCGGGCGGCGAACAGCAGCGCGTGGCAGTCGCCCGCGGGCTCGCCAACCGGCCTGCGCTGGTGCTGGCCGACGAACCGACGGGCAACCTCGACGAGGCTACCTCGGACAAGGTTCTCGAGCAGTTCCTCGCGCTGGTCAGGGGCGAAGGCAGTGCGGCGCTGGTCGCCACGCATAACGAGCGCCTGGCAAGCCGGATGGACCGAGTGGTCCGCCTGCACGACGGCGTGCTGGAATAGCGGACCCGCAGCGCGTTTCGAGCGTTGGTCAGGCAAGGAGATTTGCCATGACCGACCATCCCAGCACTTATAAGGCCGAAGACACAAATCGCGTGGGAATCCAGTGGGATGACCGCGCAACCTTGCGCCGCACCGGTGATGGTGACGGCGTGCTCGACGATGCCAAGAGCCTGCGCAGCGGAACTTTCGCCGAACTGATCGACCACGTTATGCTGATGCCCGAAGGCGAACGGGCCAATTACTACATCGAGAAGGCCGGCGACCGCGAATTCCACGCGGATGAAATCGCCAGCCTCTCGCGCCGCGACGATTTCCCGCGCTCGTAGCGCAACATAGCCCCTCCATCGAACGCGGCTTGGGCGGGCATGGCACCTGTGCAAGCCTTCTTGCAGGAGGGATGAGCCATGTTCTCTACATCGATTGCCTTGCTGGTCGCGCAGGCCGCCAGTGCTGGCACGCCGCCGTCACCCCCGCCATCGTGCGAGGGCGCGAAATACGAGGCTTTCGACTTCTGGGTCGGCGAGTGGGTGGTAACGCCTGCCGCCGGCGGAGACGCGGTGGCCGACAGCCGCATCGAGAAGGTGAGCGCTGGCTGCGCGATCCGCGAAACATGGATGCCCTATCGCGGTCGGCACGGAACCAGCCTGTCCGCCTTTGATCCTGCCACAGGAAACTGGCACCAGCTGTGGGTCGGCGGCTCGCCGGGTCGCGTATTCTTCGACGGTGGACCCACCGGCGGGAAGATGGTGCTGACCGGCTATTGGGGGCTGGACGCCGAGGGCAATTCGCAGCTTGTGCGCATGACCTACTCGGTGCAAGGCGACGGCTCCGTCCGGCAATACGGGCAGGCCAGCAGCGATCACGGTCGAAGCTGGAGCGACAGTTTCGACTTCATCTACCGCCGCAAGGACACCGCCGAATGACCACGATCGCCGATTTCACCGTTGCCGACAACAAGGGCCGCGAGGTCGATCTGTCGGAAAAGCTCGGCAAGGTGCTGCTGGTCGTCAACACCGCCAGCAAGTGCGGCTTCACGCCCCAGTACGACGGGCTGGAAAAGCTCTACCAGGACTACGGCGACAAGGGCTTCGAGGTCATGGCCTTTCCCTGCAACCAGTTCGGCAACCAGGAACCGGGCGATGCCGACGAGATCGAGCAGTTCTGCAAGGTCAACTTCGGCCTGACTTTCCCGCTGATGGCGAAGGTTGATGTGAACGGCGACAAGGCCAGCCCGCTGTTCGACTGGATGAAAAACGAGAAGCCGGGCCTGATGGGGTCGAAATCGATCAAGTGGAACTTCACCAAGTTCCTCATCGACCGGGAAGGCAATGTGGTGAAGCGTTACGGCCCCAACGATGCGCCCAAGGCCATCGCCAAGGATATCGAAAAGCTCCTGTAACCTCAGCCGCGCCGGGACGAAGTCACCACCATGCTAGCCGATCTCAACCAGTGGTTCCTTTCGCTCGGTGCCGAATACGGGGTGAACCCGTATATCTTCGGCGCGATCTACGTGGGGGCGATCCCTTTCTTCCTCGCTTCGATGACGTGGCTGGTAAAACGCGCGCGGGCCAAGCGGTCGACCGTCGTGCCGACGCTGTGCGCAGGCTTCTGCTTCGTTTCGGCCTACCTCTACCTCGCCATCGCAGGGCGCAATATCCCGGTCTGGGTGTGGATCTTCCTTGGCGTGCTGATTGCCTATGGCGCGTGGTCGACGATCCGCGACGCGCGGCGCAAGATCGCGGCGATTTCGGACGACTGATTTTCTCCACTGTCTGTGGAGAATAAGCGCGGCTTGCCGCTTCCAGTTTGGGCGCCGAGTTCCTACTCTGGCCCGATGCCTTACAAGCCCTTCGTTCCCCTGCGCGTGCTGTCCGCCTATTCGATGCTCGAAGGGGCGATCGACCCCAAGGCGATGGCCAAGCTGGCGAAGGAACACGGCTTTCCCGCCATCGCGATTGCGGACCGCAACGGACTTTATGGTGCGGTCATGTTCGCCAATGCCTGCAAGGCCGAAGGCGTGCAGCCGATCATCGGCACGCTGCTGGGCGTGGCGCGCGACGAGGAAGGGCGGATCGTCGATTACCTTCCGCTCTATGCGCAGGACGAGGCTGGCTACGACAATCTCTGCCATCTCGTCAGCCGCGCGCATCTCGACCGCCCGCTGGAATTCGAACCGCACGTCCGACTGTCCGACCTCGAAGGTCATACGGACGGATTGATCGCCCTGACCGGCGCGAGCGAGGGCGGGGTGACACGCCTGCTGGCCGAGGGGCAGGTCAGCCACGCCACTGCCATGCTGGACCGGCTGGAGGCTCTGTTCCCCGGCAGGCTCTACATCGAATTGGCCCGGCGCGGGAACGAAGCGGAAGAGGCAGCCGAAAACGCACTGATCGACCTCGCCTACGAACGCGACTTGCCGCTCGTCGCGACGAACCCTGCGAACTTTGCCGAACCGCACATGTACAAGGCGCATGACGCCATGCTGTGCATCGCCAATTCGACCCATGTCGATGCGGAAGAACGGGCCAAGTCCAATCCCGAAGCCTATGTGAAGACCGCGCACATGATGGAAGAAGGCTTTGCCGACCTTCCCGAAGCGGTGTCCAACACACTCGTCATCGCCCAGCGCTGCGCTTTCGCGCCGCCTTACCGCAATCCCATCCTGCCCAGCCTTGCAGGCGACCTCGAAGGAGAGGCGCGGATGCTGGAAGAGGACGCGCGCAAGGGTCTTGCCAAGCGTCTCGAACCCTATGGCGAGATGTCGGACGAGGAGCTGAAGGTCTATGTCGACCGGCTCGACTACGAAGTCGGCATCATCAACCAGATGGGCTTTCCCGGCTACTTCCTGATCGTTGCCGACTTTATCAAATGGGCGAAGGACCAGGACATTCCCGTGGGGCCGGGGCGTGGTTCGGGTGCAGGCAGCCTGGTGGCCTGGGCGCTGACGATTACCGATCTCGACCCGATCAAGCTGGGCCTGCTGTTCGAGCGTTTCCTCAATCCCGAACGCGTGTCGATGCCCGACTTCGATATCGACTTCTGCGAAACGCGCCGCGGCGAGGTGATCCGCTACGTGCAGGCCAAGTACGGCCACGATCACGTCGCGCAGATCATCACCTTCGGTAAGCTGAAAGCGCGCGCCGTGCTGCGCGATACGGGCCGTATCCTCCAGATGAGCTACGGTCATGTCGACCGCATCTGCAAGATGGTGCCGAACCATCCGACCGACCCGTGGACCCTGCCGCGCGCGCTCAACGGCGCGGCGGATTTCAAGGCCGAATACGACAACGACAACGAGGTGAAGCGCCTCGTCGACCTGGCGATGCAACTGGAGGGCTTCCCGCGGAACAGTTCGACCCACGCGGCCGGCGTGGTGATCGGCGACCGTCCGCTGGCGAAGCTGGTGCCGCTTTACCGCGATCCGCGCTCCGACATGCCGGTGACGCAATACGACATGAAAAATGTCGAAAGCTCCGGTCTCGTCAAATTCGACTTCCTCGGCCTGAAGACGCTGTCGGTGCTCAAGAAGGCCACCGACCTCTTGAAGAAGCGCGAGATCGACATCGATCTCTCGCAGCTGCCGCTCGACGATCCGGCGGTCTACGACCTCATGAAGGCGGGTAACACGGTCGGCGTGTTCCAGCTGGAATCGGAAGGCATGCGCCGCACGCTGACTGCGGTGAAGCCGACCAATTTCGGCGACATCATCGCGCTCGTCTCGCTCTATCGTCCGGGCCCGATGGACAACATCCCGCTGTTCGGCAAGCGCAAGGCAGGCGAGGTGCCGATCGAGTATCCGCACCCCAAGCTCGAGGAAATCCTCGCCGAAACCTACGGCATCTTCGTCTACCAGGAACAGGTCATGCAGGCCGCGCAGATCCTCGCCGGATACTCGCTCGGCGATGCAGACTTGCTGCGCCGCGCGATGGGCAAGAAGGTCCAGGCGGAAATGGATGCTCAGCGCGAACGCTTCGTGGCCGGGTGCAAGGACGTGTCAGGCATCGACAAGGCCAAGGCGAACGAGCTGTTCGACTTGATCGACAAGTTCGCCGGCTACGGCTTCAATAAGTCGCACGCCGCCGCCTATGCCTTGCTCGCCTACCAGACGGCGTGGCTGAAGGCGCATTATCCGGAAGAATTCTTCGCCGCGTCCATGTGCTTCGACATGCACCAGTCGGAAAAGCTGACGATCTTCGTCGACGATGCGCGGCGGCAGGGCATCGCGGTCGAGCCGCCGTGCCTCAACCGTTCGGAAGCCGAATTCACCGTCGAGCAGACCGATGACGGATATGCCGTGCGCTATGCGCTGGCAGGCATCCGCAACGTCGGCGAAAAGGCGATGGAGGCGATCGTCGCCGAGCGCGAGGCGGCGGGCCCGTTCGAGAGCCTGCAGGACCTGTTCGAGCGCATCCCGAAGGGCTCGCTCAATTCGCGCCAGCTGGAAGCGCTCGCCTGTGCAGGTGCGCTCGATGCGCTGGAGCCCAACAGGGCGAAAGTGTTCGAGAATGCCGACATGCTGCTCGCCGTGGCCGACGCTGCCGAGCGCGAGCGTAGCAGCGGGCAGGCGGCGCTGTTCGGCGGCGAGGACCAGCCCGGCGAGACGCTGCGCCTGAAGGAGGTCGAGGACTGGCCGCGCGCCGAGCGCATGGCGCGCGAACGCGAGAATTTCGGCTTCTACTTCTCCGCCCATCCGGTCGCGGCCTGGAAACAGGTCGCATCGGCCAATGGCGCGCGTTCCTACGCCTCGCTGATGGCCGGCGGCGCGCCTGCCGGCGGGCGCTCCAACGCCGTGATGGCGGCCATGGTGGAGAAGGTGAACAAGGGCACCACGCGCCGCGGCAAGCCCTTCATCCGCGCCGATTTCTCCGATGCCTCCGGCCAGTTCAGCGCGGCCTGTTTCGAGGAAGGCATGGTCGAGAAGTTCATGAAATGGGCGGAAGACCAGACCTGCGTGCTGCTGCAGGTCGAACTCGATTCCCCGAGCCCCGACGAACCGCCGCGCATCACCGTGCGCGGGGGCACGCCGCTGGCCGAAGTGCGCGGCTCCATGCCGATGATCATGACGCTCGACGTGCTCGACGGATCGGCGCTGGAAGAGCTCAAGGCGGAATTGCTCGCGGCCATGGGCGGGCAGGACGAAGTGCTGGTGACGCTACGGACCGGCGAAGCGGCCGATCCGGTCATGCGGCTGGGGCGCAATTTCTCTCTCGACGGCGAACTCGCCGAACGCTTGGCAAGCGTGCCGAGCCTTGCCAAGGTGCAACTCGACAAGCGGCGAGGCGGGGCACACCTGCGACTCGTCAACTGAGTTGAGAGCCGCCCGAGGAGGCGGCACGAGAGAGGAGAGGCTGAATGCTCGGAGCGATGCAGGACTGGACCATGCGCGTCACCCACGTGATCGATCACGCGGCGCGCGAGGCACCTGACCGTGAAATCGTCACCCGCTGGGCCGACGGCAGCGAGACGCGCACCGACTGGCAGGGTATCCGCACCGACGCGCTGAAGATGGCGCAGGCGCTGCAGGCGCTGGGTCTGCGCAAGGGCGACAAGGTCGCCAGCCTCGCGATGAACCACTCGCGCCACCTCGTCAGCTGGTACGGCGTGGCGGGCATGGGCGGCGTGCTCCACACGGTGAACCCGCGCCTGTTCGACGACCAGCTCGAATACATCGTCAATCACGCGGAAGACCGCGTGATGGTCTATGACGCGGCCTTCCAGCCGATCGTCGACCGGATGCGCGATCGCTGGACTACGGTCGAACACTACATCTGCTTCGACAGCGGCGAGCATACGACTTCGTTCGAGGACTGGATCGCCGCGCAGTCGGGCGACTTCCAGTGGGTCGCCGGGAGCGAGCGTGACCCGTGCATGATCTGCTACACCAGCGGCACGACCGGCAATCCCAAGGGCGTCCAGTACGAACACCGCAGCACGGTGCTGCACGCCATGGCCGGCCTGCAGCCCGCGGCATTCAATTTCAGCGCTTCGTCCGTGATGCTTCCCGTGGTGCCGATGTTCCATGCGGCGAGCTGGGGCCTGCCCTATGCAGGCGCGATGGCGGGCATCAAGTTCGTCTTCTCGGCCGTGAACGATCCTGCCGTGCTGCACGAGATGATGCTCAAGGAAGGCGTGACCGACAGCGCGGGCGTGCCGACTGTATGGCTTGCGCATTTCCAGTATTGCGACGCCAATGGCATCGACCTGCCGCCGCTGAAGGCCGCGACGATCGGCGGCTCTGCCGCGCCCAAATTCATGATCGAGCGCCTGATGAAGAACGGCACCCGCGTCCAGCACGCCTGGGGCATGACCGAAACCTCGCCCATCGGCACGGTCGGCGGCCCGACGCACGACTGGGAGAACCTCAGCCTCGAAGAGCGCGTGGTGAAGACCATGAAGCAGGGCCGCCCGATCTTCGGCGTCGAACTGCGCACGGTCGACCTCGACGACAACACCAAGGTCCTGCCGCGCGACGGCGAGACTTCTGGCGCGCTCCAGATCCGCGGGCCCTGGGTGGTGAAGCGCTATTTCAAGGCCGAAGAGGATGCCGTGACCGAGGATGGCTGGTTCGACACCGGCGACGTTGGCGTGCTCCATCCCGACGGCACGCTGCAGCTGACCGACCGCACCAAGGACGTGATCAAGTCCGGCGGCGAATGGATCAGCTCGGTCGAGCTGGAAAACGCCGCCGTCGGCCATCCGGCAGTCGCGGAAGCCGCCTGCATTGGCATGTTCCACCCCAAGTGGGACGAACGTCCGGTGCTGTTCGTGGTGAAGAAGGAAGGAGCCGATTGCTCCGACCGCGACGTGATCGACTACCTCGCCGACAAGGTCGCCAAGTGGTGGCTGCCCGATGCGGTCGAATTCGTCGACGACATCCCGCACACGGCCACCGGCAAGATCAGCAAGAAGGACCTGCGCGACCGGTTCGCGGACTACAAGCTGGCCGACGGCTGAGCCAACGCGCGTGGCGCGCCTGATCCTTCTCAACAAGCCCTACGGTGTGCTGTCGCAGTTCACCGGGGGCAAGGACGGCGTGGACGACACGCTGGCGCATCTCGTCGATGTGCCGGGCGTCTATCCGGCGGGCCGCCTCGACAAGGATAGCGAAGGGCTGCTGCTGCTGACCGACGACGGGCGGCTGCAATCACGCATCGCCGAACCGCGCTACAAGCTGCCCAAGACATACCTGGTGCAGGTGGAAGGCGAAGTCGGCGACGAGGCGTTGGAACGTCTTGCCCGGGGCCTCGAACTCAATGACGGCATGACCCGACCTGCACGCGCCAAGCGGATCGACCCGCCGCCGCTGTGGGACCGCGATCCGCCGGTACGCTATCGCAAGAGCGTTCCCGACAGCTGGATTGCGCTGGAAATCACCGAGGGCCGCAACCGGCAGGTGCGCCGGATGACCGCGGCCGTCGGCTTGCCCACCTTGCGGCTGGTCCGCTGGCGCATCGGCGAGTGGAGCCTCGACGGCATCGCACCGGGGACATACCGTGAATTGCAGGTCTAGGAGAGAGAGATGAGCGACACCTATATCGACCCGAGCCCGACCAATTTCGCCGCCTTCAAGGACCTGCCGCGCGACGAGCCGATCCACATGCTCAACCTCCTGCGCTATCGCGATCTCGCCGAATATCCCGAAGGCCACGAGCACGCCGGCAAGGGCTGGAGCGGGCGGCGCGCCTACGAGGAATACGGCAAGACCAGCGGCCCGATCTTCCGCCGCGTGGGCGGGAGCATCGTCTGGCGCGGCGCGTTCCAGACGGTGGTGACGGGACCGGAAGCGATGCAATGGCACGACGGCTTCGTCGCGCAATACCCGCATGCCGGAGCCTTCTTCGAGATGATCAAGGATGCGGACTACCAGAAGGCAGTCGTGAACCGCACGGCGGCGCTGGCGGACAGCAGGCTGGTGCGCTTCAAGCCCGGCGTTGCAGGGGAAGGGTTCGGGTAGGGCCTGCCCGTGACGATCAGCAATTCGCAAAGGCCGTGCAGAAGGTCGACCAGCGCGACCAATCGCGAAATGCAGGGGAAGGGGCGGTAAGCCTTTAAACGCATGAACAAGAACAGCTCTCCCGTCGCCGCGCAGTCTACACGGCTCGTCCTCTGGACACTGCTCGTCGTCTACATCCTGAACTTTCTCGACCGGCAGATCGTCAATATTCTGGCCGAACCGATCAAGCAGGATCTCGGCCTGTCGGACACCCAGATCGGCCTGATGACCGGGCTCGCCTTTGCCCTGTTCTACACGTTTCTCGGCATCCCGATCGCGCGATATGCCGATAACCCGAAGTTCAGCCGCACCACGCTGATTTCAATTTCGCTCGCCTTCTGGTCGGGCATGACGGCCCTGTGCGGCCTTGCACAAAATTTCGGCCAGTTGCTGCTCGCGCGGATCGGTGTGGGGGTGGGTGAGGCAGGGTGCACGCCTGCCGCCCATTCGCTCATTACCGACACGGTGCCGGCAGAAAAGCGGTCTTCGGCGATGGCTTTCTACGGTCTGGGAATCCCGATCGGCAGCCTGCTCGGGATGGCGATGGGAGGCCTCCTTGCCGATGCTTACGGTTGGCGCACCGCATTCCTGGTTGCAGGCGTGCCAGGCATCATCATGGCGGTCGCGGTGCCCATGCTGATCCGCGAACCGCGCCGACACAGCCCGGCCGCGGCGAGCGAGCACGCGCCCATGCCCAACGCACCGGGCGCGGCCGCAGCGGTTCCGGGCGAGCCGCCCGCCGCTCTGCCTGCCCGCGACGCGCTGCGGGAAATCCTGCGCTCCAAAGCTATGGTGCAATTTCTGGTTGCCGCCGGGCTGGTGGCTTTCCTGTCCTACGGCAAGACCGTCTGGGCTACGATCTACTTCATCCGGTCGCACGGCCTTTCCCCGGGGGAAACCGGGCTGTGGCTCGGCATCTCGGCCGGGTTGGCGGCCATGCTCGGGACATGGGGCGGCGGCTGGATCGCCGACCGCTACGGCTCGCGGGACCCGCGCCATATCTTGACTGCGCCCGCGCTGGGCCTCGTGATCGGCGCACCGATACTGTTCTTCGGTTATGCGGCCGCCGACTGGCGCTTCGGCCTCGTGATGATCGTCGTCGCGACGGTTCTCAACAGCTTCTACTACGGCCCGACCTATGCCTGCGTGCAGGGGCTGGTGCGTCCGCAGGCAAGAGCGATGGCGACCGCTGTCATGCTGTTCGCGCAGAACCTGATCGGACTGGGACTGGGACCGCTGTTCTTCGGCATGCTGTCGGACGCCTTCGCGCCCGTTGCAGGCGAGGACAGCGTGCGCTGGGTGCTCTACGGAGCAGCATGGCTGGGCCTAGTGCCGGCCTTCTTCTTCTGGCGTGCGAGGGCGCATCTGGCGTCGGAACTCGGCAAGGCGTGATGCGCACCGAACCACTCACGCCATTCGAATTGCAGGTTCGCGGCGAACTCACCCGCGCAATTGCGGAGCTTGGCTATGCACCGACCAACGAGGCGCTTGGCGAGCGGATTGGCGCGCCGGTTGCGACTGTGGAGCGTGCCTTGAAGCGCCTGAACGACGCTCATGCGCTGCAACTGCATCCCCACTGTTGCAAGCCGTGGGCAGTCCACCCCTTCGCCCTGTCCCCTGCCTCTTGCTGGGTCGAAGCCGGAGCGCGCGGGTGGTGGGCAAACTGCCTCTACTGCGGAATGGGCATCGCGGCCGCCATTGGCGAAGATGCGGCGATACACACTCGGCTTGGAGGAGAGGGCGAGCCGGTCGTGGTCCACATCGAAAACCAGAACGTGCAGGAAAGGGAGCTGTTGTTCCACCTCTCGACGCCGGTCCGCGAATGGTGGGACAATGTCATCCACGCCTGCGCGACGTTCCAGCCGTTTCGTTCCGAGGCAGAGATCGACCTGTGGTGCCAGCGCCATGCTCTTCCCCGCGGGGCGGTCGTTCCCATGGAGAGGATGTGGCTTTTCGCGAGCGAATGGTATGGCGATTACCTGCGCGAGCCGTGGAAAAAACGTTCCGTCGAGGACGCCTCGGCCGTCTTCGCCAAACATGGCTTCGAGGGCGATTTCTGGCGCCTCGAATAGTCCATCCCGTTCTCGCATTCCCTCACAGCAACCGCAGCTGTCCGCCCACAGCAGGTGGCCTGAACTGCGTGCAGTCCAGTTTGAATTTCGCCTTGCCCAGCCTTGCGCGCTTGCACGCAAGGCGGAACCTTGCGCGGAAGAGGTCGGCCCAGACGCCGGTCGGCTTCAGGCGGGAGAAGAAGTTGGGGTCGTTGTCCTTCCCGTTCCGGATCGACTGGACGATGCCCATCACCTTGTCGCCGCGCTCGGGGTAATGGACCGAGAGCCATTCGCGGAACAGCGGGGCGACCTCGTGCGGCAGGCGCAGGGGGATCCAGCCCACGCTGTCGACGCCTATTGCAGCAGCGCGCTGGACGATCTCCTCCATGAACTCGTCGGTGATGGAGGGAATGACCGGCGCGACCGAGCAATGCGTCGGCACACCGGCTTCGACAAGTTTTTGCAATGCTGAGAGTCGCTTGGCCGGTGAAGCTGCGCGTGGTTCGAGCTTTCCCGACAGCTTCGCATCGAGGCTCGTTACCGAAATGGCGACCGCGACCAGGCGCCGCTGCGCCATTTCCGACAGGATGTCGAGGTCGTCGAGTACCCGATCGGACTTGGTCGTGATCGTCACCGGGTGGCGCGCATCGAGGCACACCTCCAGCACCTGCCGCGTGATCCGGTAGTCGCGCTCGATCGGCTGGTAGGGATCGGTATTGGTCCCCATGGCGATGGGGCGGGGGCGGTACTTCGGCTTGGCCAGCGTGGCGCGCAGCAGTTCCGCCGCATTGGGCTTGGCGAACAGGCGCGTCTCGAAATCGAGCCCCGGCGACAGGTCGTGATAGGCATGCGTCGGCCGCGCGAAGCAGTAGACGCAGCCATGCTCGCACCCGCGATAGGCATTGATAGACCGGTCGAAGAAGATGTCGGGCGACTGGTTGAAGCTGAGGATGGTGCGCGGATGTTCCTCCGTCACATGGGTACGCAGCTTCACTGGCGGGCCGCCCTCGATCCTGGCCAGCGCCTCCATGTGGTCGCGCCAGTCGCCATCGGCCTCGCGCGTGGCAAGGCCGAAGCGCGTCGGGACCGCGGCGGACTGGGCGCCGCGCCCGCGAAGGGGCGACTCGTTGCTGGCTTCCATGTATGAGAACATACACAGAACATAAAGGGCGTGGAAGCGGCTTCAGCGTTCCCGTAGGCGGGGCATCAGTTCGACGAAATTGCAGGGCCGGTGGCGGCTGTCGAGCTGGTGGACGAGGATCTTGTCCCACCCGTCCTTCACCGCCCCGTTCGATCCGGGCAGCGCGAAGATATAGGTCCCGCGTGCCAGTACCGCGCAGGCGCGGCTCTGGATCGTGCTGGTGCCGATGCTCTCGATGCTGATGTAGCGGAAATACTCGCCGAAGCCGGGAATATCCTTGTCCTTCACGCGGTCGAGCGCTTCGGGCGTCACATCGCGGCCTGTCAGGCCCGTACCGCCGGTGGTAATCACCGCATCCACCATCTCGTCGTCGATCCAGCGGTGGAGGTGGGCGGCGATCTCGTTCTTGTCGTCTCGGCTGATCTCGCGCGCGGCGAGCGTGTGGCCGGCTGCCTCGATCCGCTGGGCGAGGATGTCGCCCGAGGTATCGTCCTCGGCCTTGCGGCTGTCCGAAATGGTCAGCAGCGCGATATTGACGGGCTTGAAGGCGCGGGTCTCGTCGATTGCCATCAGCGCGTCCTCGGGAATTGCGGCCACTGGTTCTGCGCAAGCTCGGTCCTGCTTTGCGCGACTGCCTCGGCCTGGCGCAGGTACATCCAGTAATTGCGCATCACCACGGCGACGTACTCGCGCGTTTCCCAATAGGGGATCGATTCCATCCAGAGCAGCGGGTCGCCCTGGTCGTTGATCTCGCTGTTCCAGCGCGCGACCGGCGTGGGGCCGGCGTTGTAGGCGGCCATGACCTTGGGCAGGTGCCCGCGGGTGTAGCCTGCATCCGCCAACGCCTGCAGCGCCCTTTGGCCGAAAGCGAGATTGACCGCCGGGTTCTTGAGGTCCGCACCGGCGCTCATGTTGATGGAAGCCGCATATTCGCGCGCGGCGATCGGGCGGATTTGCATCAGACCGATAGCGTTGGCGGGGCTGACTACACCTTCGCGGAAGTTCGATTCCTGCAGCGCGTGGGCGAAAGCGAGGGCCGGATCGACGCGCCAGCCACCGGTGGGCTGGTGATAGGCGACGGGCCAGCGCAAATTGGCGGGCGAGCTCGTGCCGCGCGGCGCATTGTAGGCCATGAAGGTCTGCGTGCCGGCGAGGCCGAGCGCGCGGGCAAGGCGCGTTAGCGCCGGAAAGTCCGAAGGCTCGATCCGGCGTGCCTGCCAGCGCAGCGCCTCGTCGGCGAGATCGCGCCGGCCGACCTCGGCCAGCATCACCGCCTCGCGCACCGCGGCCTCGTTCTGGAGGCGGCGCCAGTCGTCCTGCGTCAGGTCGGGGCTGGCATGATCACCGGGAAGGTGCTGGGCCAGCTGCTCGTGCGCGAGCATGCCATAAAGCGTCTCGGAAAACCGCGCCGCGCCGCGCAATTGCTCGTCGGCCTTTTCCGGCTGGCGGCAGCGGATCAGTGCACGGGCGGCCCAGTAATGCGCTGCGGCGGTCAGCGATCCATTGGCCGATCCTGCGGCACTGCGGCGGAAATAATCGGCGGCATTTTCGCAATCACCGAGACGCCAGGAAGCAAGGCCCGCCACCCAGTCGCCCTCTGCCACCCATGCGCCGCGGCCCTGACCGACCAGCTGCGCCATGGCGAGCGCTTCGGCATCGCGGTTCTCGATGTAATAGGACCAGGCAACACGCTGGCGCCATTCGGCGCGAGCCTCGGAAGACAGGGAGGCGTCGACGCCGTCGAGCAGCAGCCGTGCGCCATCGGGATCGTCGTTGGAAATCCGGTCGAGGATCGCGCTCTTCACATTGTCCGGCAATGAGCCGTCGGAGACGGTGCGGGGGCGCATGCGCTTGGTTACGCCGCGCTGGCCGACCAATTGCCGTTCACGGGGCAGGGTGGGGGCGTTTTCCAGCCCGCGCGTTCGGCCGAGCCGGATGATTCCCTCGGCTTCGGGCAGGCTCGCGTAACGGGCCAGCCACGCCTCGATGCGGGGCAGTTCGATGCGCGGGCTTTCGGGGTGGAGGAAATAGGCCGCAAGGACAGAGCCGTGCAGCGGGCCGTCCGTCCGCTCGCCCAGCATGACCTCGACCCGGTCCCAGTTCTTCGCCTCGATCGCCTCGAACAACGAGCGGTAATAGAGCTGGTCGTCGCCCGACAGGAGTTGCGGCAGGACGGCCGCGTGCGAACGGGTGAAATAGGCAAGGCTGTCGGACCCTTGCGCGGCGGCGGGGGATGAGAGGATCGAGCCACCGAGAGCGGCGGCCAGCAGGAGGCGTTTGGTCATGCGGTCCATTCGAGCCAGCGGTTCCAGAAATTCACGCGGCGTTCCGGAGTGCGGGAAAGTTCGGCAAGATCGGGAGCGAGGAGCAGGGGCACCTGACGCTCGCCGGTGGTAATCAAGGCGGGTTCGCGCGCGGCGGCAGGCGCGATGCCGAACAGCGGGGCCAAGCCCCTGCCGAACACGAGCACGCGTTCCGGCGCGGCGAGGGCGATGTGGTGGGCAGTCACCGCGCCGAGGCCATTGGCGGCCAGTTCTTCCCAGTCGGCCAGCGCGGCAGGCGCGGGCAGGGCGCTGGCGAGATAGGCTTCATGTTGTTGGACGCCCATGGCTTTCAGGATGGCCGCGGCGAACCGACCTGCGCCGCCCGAGAGCAGCGCATCGCCGTCATCGGCATAGGGTTCGGCAACGATGACCATCAGCTTGGTTCCCGCGACTCCGCGCGGAGGGAGCCGCGCTTCGGTGCCGGCGAGCGAAAGCGAGGCCTCGCTCATCCACCATTCGCGAAATTTTCCGAGATCGTCCGGCCAGGCTGACGCATCGCCGCCGATCCGGCCTGCCTCCGGGGCCTGCTGGAAGGCGCGTTCGAGCGGGGTGGGCTTGGGTTCTTCCACCCGCGCCACGGGCTTGGGCGCCGCTACGGCTTCTTCCGCTTCAGGGCTGGCGAGCCAGCTGTGCGGATCGGCCGCATAGTCGTGATCGACACCCGCTTCGCGCCACCAGTCGAAGGCGGCTTCGAGAGCTTGGGCTGCGTCGATTTCGCCGTTATTCGTGGGGTTTTCGTGCATCATCCGTCCGCTGGAGGTCTTGACCTCAAACGCGGCAGCAATCAAGGCATCGCGCAAGCGAATAGCGACGAAAAGAGAGAGACATGAGCGAACGTGAATCCATGCCCTGCGACGTCGTCATCATCGGCGGCGGCGTTGCCGGCCTCGCCGCGGCGATCCGGTTGAAGCAGATCAACGAGGACCTCGAGGTCGTGGTGCTCGAAAAGGGCAGCGAAATCGGCGCTCACATCCTTTCCGGCGCGGTGGTCGATCCCAAGGCGCTCGACGAATTGCTGCCCGAATGGCGCGACATGGATTGCCCCATGGCGCAAACGCCGGTGGGCGAGGACCTGTTCTACACGATCAACGAAACCGGCGCCTCGGCCATGCCGCACATCATGTTCCCGCCCTTCATGTCGAACGTGGGCTGCTACACCGGCTCGCTCGGAAACCTCTGCCGCTGGCTGGCCGAGCAGGCCGAAGGCATGGGCGTGATGGTCTTCCCCGGCTTCCCCGCTGCCGAGGTGCTGTACGACGACAATGGTGCTGTTGCGGGCGTCGTCACGCAGGACATGGGCATCGCTGCCGACGGCAGCCAGAAGGCCGATTACCAGCCGGGCATGGAAATCCACGCCAAGTACACGCTGTTTGCAGAAGGTGCCCGCGGTAACCTCACCAAGCAGATGAAGGCGAAGTACGACCTCGAGGCAAACTGCCAGCCGCAGGTCTACGGCATCGGTATCAAGGAATTGTGGGACATCGATCCCGAACTGCACGAGCCGGGCAAGATCGTCCACACGCAGGGCTGGCCGCTCAGCGAAAGCGGCAGCAACGGCGGCGGCTTCCTCTACCACCAGGCGAACAACCAGGTCGCCCTGGGCCTCGTCACCTGGCTCGATTATTCGAACCCGTACGTCAGCCCGTTCCAGGAATTCCAGCGCTGGAAGCACCATCCGCTGATCGCCGAGGTGCTCAAGGGCGGCAAGCGCGTCGCCTATGGCGCGCGCGCGATCAACGACGGCGGCTGGCAGAGCGTGCCCAAGCTCGCCTTCCCGGGCGGCGCGCTGATCGGCTGTGCCGCCGGCTTCGTCAACGTGCCCCGCATCAAGGGTAGCCACACCGCCATGAAGAGCGGGATGCTGGCCGCCGAGAGCGTGGCAGCAGCCGTTGCGGCTGGACATGAGCATACCGAGTTGATGGAATACGATGCAGCCGTCCGCGACAGCTGGATCGCCAAGGAACTGAAGCTCGTGCAGAACGCGCTTCCCGCGATCGAGCGTTTCGGAAGCGACATCGGCACCGTCCTTGGCGGCGTCGACATGTGGATGCGCTATCTCAAGATCGGCCTGCCGATCAGCATGAAGCACCACCGCGACTGCGAGGCGCTCAACCGCGCCGACCTCTACAAGCCGATCGACTATCCCAAGCCCGACGGCGTGCTCAGCTTCGACCGCCTGACCAGCGTCAGCTTCAGCTACACCAACCACGCCGAGGACCAGCCGGTCCACCTGCAGGTCAAGGACATGGAGCTACAGAAGGACAGCGAGCTTGGCGTCTTTGCCGGTCCCTCGACCCGCTATTGCCCCGCCGGGGTCTACGAATGGCTGGTCGACGATGCGACGGGCGAGCCGAAGTACCAGATCAACTCGCAGAACTGCGTCCACTGCAAGACCTGCGACATCAAGGACCCGAACCAGAACATCAACTGGGTCACGCCGGAAGGCGGCGGCGGTCCGAACTATCCGAACATGTGATCGCGCTAGGTGACTGGTATCTCTCGGATCGGCGCACTCGATGTTGCTGGACTGATTTCCGAACATGTCGGCTCTTATGTCGATATGGACTTTATTCAGTTCGTCTCAGTCGAGGGGGACCTCATTGATCTGTGGTACATGAACAGCGGCGGGGAAGGACCAAGCTTCCACATCCAGCTTCAAAGGATTGAGGAGCGATGGGAGGTACAACTCAAGGAACTGCCTCCGGGAACGGAGCAAAACATTGAGGTGCCCTGACCCCATGGCTTACGTGTGACTACGACCGAAACAGCCTACGCCAAGATCAACCTCGCGCTGCATGTCCGCAGGCGGCGCGAGGATGGCTATCACGAGCTGGAGACGCTGTTCGCCTTCGTCGACCAGGGCGATGTCCTGTCCGTTGCCGATAGTGCGCAGGACAGCGTTCGCGTTGTCGGGGAGTTTGCGGCCGGACTCGACGATCCCTTCGACAATCTCGTCGCCAAGGCACTGGGCAAGCTGCCGCGTGGCGGAGAGCTGGCCGTGACCCTCGAAAAGAACCTGCCCGTTGCGGCAGGCCTCGGTGGCGGGTCGGCGGATGCGGGCGCGGTGTTCCGCATCGTGCGCGAGCGGTGTGGCTTGCCGGACGACTGGCAGGCGCGCGCTGCTGCGCTGGGGGCGGATGTGCCGGCCTGCGTCGAAAGCAAGACCTGCATCGGGCGCGGCACGGGGACTGAACTCGAACCTGCCGACGATAGTCTTGCGGGGACGCCCATCCTGCTCGTGAACCCGCGCGTGCCGCTGTCCACCGGGCCGGTCTTCAAAGCGTGGAACGGCGTCGACCTCGGCCCGATGCCGGAAGGCGATGCGCGGACTGTGGCGATCGAAGGGCGCAACGACCTCGAAGGGCCGGCCATCGCGCTTTGCCCGCCGGTTGCCGGAGTCCTTGCCGCACTGCGCGGAACTTCGCCCTTTCTCGCCCGTATGTCGGGTTCTGGCGCGACCTGTTTCGCGCTGTTCGACAACGAAGCAGCGCGGGACCGGGCCGCGGCATCAATCGCCGCCGACCACCCGGGCTGGTGGCAGATGCGGGGGAAACTCAGATGATCGACGGCCTGCCGTACCGCCAGGTGGGGACGGACATGATGCGCCCGGGCGGCCTGATCTGCGTGGCGGATCATGCCTCCAACTACGTTCCGCCGGAAATCGACCTCGGTATTGACCGCAAGTTGCTGGACGATCACATCGCGCTCGACATCGGCGTCGAAGGCATCGCAGACCGGCTGGCGCGTCGCCATGGCATCCCGGCCCATATCGCCACGGTCAGCCGCCTCGTGTGCGACTTCCACCGGACCGAGGACGATCCGGCAGCCATCCCCACGTCGAGCGACGGGCACCTGGTGCCGGGCAATATCGGTGCCGACATCGAGAAGCGCCTCAACCTCTATCACCGCCCGTATCACCGCGCGCTGGAAGCGATGATCAAGGAAGCCAAGCCGCGCATGATCGTGGCGCTCCACAGCTTCACGCCAAGCCTTGCGACCAGCGACGAGAAGCGTCCGTGGGAGGTCGCGCTGCTTTACAACAACGACGATCGCGCCGCGCTGCACGCGATCCGGCTGTTCGGCGAACAGGGCCTGACCGTGGGCGACAACCAGCCCTATTCGGGCAAGCAGCTGAACGCCACGATGGACCGCCACGCCGAAGCGCAGGGCATCCCTTATTGCACGGTAGAAATCCGGCAGGACCAGATCGCGACCGAGGCGGGCCAGGCGCGCTGGGCAATGCTGCTGGCCGACGTGATGGGCCGCGTCGCGCTCGAAGTCTAAAGGCGAACTTGGGCTGGCCCGGACCAAACTAGCGTTAGCGAAGGCAATTCTCTCTGCTAGGCTCCGCACTGCAAGCAACCAGAGAGCCAGCCATGCCCGCCTACCGTTCCCGTACAACCACCCATGGCCGCAACATGGCCGGCGCCCGCGGCCTGTGGCGCGCTACGGGCATGAAGGACGAGGATTTCGGCAAGCCGATCATCGCGGTGGTCAACAGCTTCACCCAGTTCGTGCCGGGCCACGTCCATCTGAAGGATCTCGGCCAGCTGGTCGCACGCCAGATCGAGGCGGCTGGCGGCGTCGCCAAGGAATTCAACACCATTGCGGTGGATGACGGCATCGCCATGGGCCATGACGGGATGCTCTATTCGCTGCCCAGCCGCGACCTGATCGCGGATAGCGTCGAATACATGGTCAATGCGCACTGCGCCGATGCGATGGTCTGCATCTCCAATTGCGACAAGATCACGCCCGGCATGTTGATGGCGGCCTTGCGGCTGAACGTACCGGCGGTCTTCGTCTCCGGCGGCCCGATGGAAGCGGGCAAGGTCGTGGTGAAGGGCAAGGAGATCGCGCTCGACCTCGTCGATGCGATGGTCGCTGCCGCCGACGAAGCCTATTCGGACGAGGAAGTGACCGCGATCGAACAGAATGCCTGCCCGACCTGCGGTTCGTGCAGCGGGATGTTCACTGCCAATTCGATGAACTGCCTGACCGAGGCGCTGGGCCTTTCGCTTCCGGGCAATGGCTCCACGCTCGCGACCCATGCCGACCGCAAGGGCCTGTTCGAGCGGGCCGGCCGGCTCGCCGTCACGCTCGCGCGCCGCTATTACGAGGAAGAGGACGAAAGCGTCCTGCCGCGCTCCATCGCCAGTTTCGAGGCGTTCGAGAACGCGATGAGCCTCGATATCGCCATGGGCGGATCGACCAACACCGTGCTCCACCTGCTCGCTGCCGCACATGAAGCCGGCGTCGACTTCACCATGAAGGACATCGACCGTCTGAGCCGCCAAGTGCCGTGCCTGTCCAAGGTCGCACCAGCGAAGAGCGACGTTCACATGGAGGATGTCCACCGCGCAGGCGGGATCATGGCGATCCTCGGCGAACTGGAGAAGGCGGGCCTGCTCCACACCGCGCTGCCGACCGTGCACAGCCCGACCATGGGCGATGCGCTGGACGACTGGGACATCGGCCGCACGCAGAACAACAAGGTGCGCGAGTTCTTCTCCGCCGCACCCGGCGGTGTGCCGACACAAACCGCCTTCAGCCAGTCGCGCCGCTGGGAAGAGCTCGACCTCGACCGCGAAAACGGCGTGATCCGCAGTCCCGAACATGCGTTCAGCAATGATGGCGGGCTGGCGGTCCTTTACGGCAATATCGCTCGTGACGGCTGCATCGTGAAGACGGCAGGCGTGGACGAAAGCATTCTGGATTTCGCAGGTCCGGCCAAGGTCTACGAGAGCCAGGACGATGCCGTGACCGCGATCCTGACGGGTCAGGTGGTCGAAGGCGACGTGGTGGTCATCCGCTATGAAGGGCCGCGCGGCGGGCCGGGCATGCAGGAAATGCTCTACCCGACGAGCTATCTCAAATCGAAGGGCCTTGGTGCAGCCTGCGCCCTGTTGACCGACGGGCGGTTTTCGGGCGGCACTTCGGGCCTGTCGATCGGCCACGTTTCTCCCGAGGCCGCGGAAGGCGGCGAGATCGGACTGGTGGAGGACGGGGACCTGATCGAGATCTCGATTCCCAACCGCACCATCACCCTTGCCGTATCGGATGAAACGCTCGCCGAACGCCGCGCTGCGCAGGACGCAAAGGGCTGGAAGCCTGCGAAGCCGCGCGACCGGCGGGTTTCGCCTGCGCTCGAAGCCTATGCGGCGATGACCACCTCGGCAGCGCGCGGGGCGATCCGCGACGTCTCCCAGATCCGGAAGGACTGACGGCAACCCGCTTGCATGAGCGCCGCCGAAGTGGCAGCGCGCCCCGATGCACCGATTGCTTTGCCTGACCCCGTTCCTGCTGGCGAGCGCCTGTTCCGGAGAGCCGGAGGCGTCCCCGCAAGTGGCCGACCAGGGCGGTGAGCCGGTCGAATGCGCGCTCGACGGAGCCGAAACCTTCGCGCCCGTGTGCTCGCTACTGCCGTCTGCAGATGCGGAATCCCTCGCGCGGGTAATCCAGCATCCCGACGGCGGCTTCCGCGTGTTCGAATATGGCGAGACCAATAGTGGCCTGCTGGCGCGCGACGGCGCCGACAGTTCGGTCGAAACGGTCGAAGGCGACAAGGTGATCGTCTCCATCGGCAACGACCGTTACCGCTTCGATATGCCGGTGGCCGGTGACTGATCCCGTTCTCACGGTCGAGCAGATGCGCGCCGCAGAGCGTGCTGCAATGGACGCCGGGACCAGCGAATGGGAGCTGATGTCGCGGGCAGGCGAGGGAGCGGCGCATTATGTGCACCGCGTCGCGGCAGGACGCGATGTCTGCGTATTGTGCGGCCCGGGGAACAATGGCGGTGACGGATACGTCATTGCAGAGAGCCTGCGCCGCCGCGGTTACGCGGTTTCGGTCATCGCGCCGCTCGAACCCGGGACTGAGACTGCGCGAAAGGCGCGCTCGGAATTCCGCGGTGAGGTCGCGAGCGACGGTTCCCCCGAAGGCGCGGTCGTCGTCGACTGCCTGTTCGGCTACGGCCTTGCTCGACAGGTCGAGGGAAAGTTTTCCGAACTACTTGAAGAAATCGCCTCAAACGATTGTTATAAAATAGCTATCGACGTTCCCAGTAGCGTCGAAAGCGATACGGGAAAAGCCCTGGGTCCGCTTCCGGACTACGACCTGACGCTGGCGCTTGGCGCGTGGAAGCAGGCGCAATTCCTGATGCCGGCGATGGCCGCGATGGGCTGCAAGCGGCTGGTCCCGCTCGACCTGCCTGACGCGGGGCTAGTCGCGCGTTTGTCGGCGCGTCCCGGATTCTCGGCGCCCCCGAAGGACAGCCACAAATACCGCCGCGGACTGGTGGCAGTCGTTGCGGGCGAGATGCCGGGTGCCCCGCTGCTCTCCTGCGAGGCGGCAATGCGGGCAGGGGCGGGATATGTGAAGCTCATGAGCGACCATTCGCATCCCGATGCGCCTGCCGAACTGGTGATCGAACAGGGCGATCTTTCCGAGAGCCTCTCGGACGAACGAATTTCCGGGGTCCTGGTCGGGCCGGGCCTCGGCCGCAGCGATGAGGCGCGCGGCAGGCTGTGCGCAGCGCTCGAAAGCGGAAAGCCTTGCGTGGTCGATGCCGACGCATTGCACCTGCTTGACCATGACGTCATCGAAGGCGTCGACACTTCGCGCATCGTCGTGACGCCGCACGAAGGCGAACTGGCGGCACTCTGCAAAACCTTCGAAGTCGAGGCGGACAGCAAGCTGGACCGGGCGAGAAAGCTGCACGACGTCACAGGTATGACCGTCCTCGCCAAGGGCCCCGACACGATCTGCGTGGGCGAGGGCAGTGCGGTGTTCTTCGACGCGGGGTCCAGCTGGCTTTCGATCGCAGGGTCGGGTGACGTCCTTGCCGGCATCATCGCCGCACGCCTCGCCTCGCTTGGCGAACCGGCGCGTGCCTGCGAGGAGGCGGTCTGGCTTCACCACGAGGCTGCGCGCCTGTCCGGTGCGGCATTCACCGCCGGAGAGCTGGCCAGTTCGGTCAACCGCGCCCTGGAGAACTTCCTTTGACTGCGCCCGAAACCATCCTGCGCATTGCCGCCAAGGGCGATGGCGTCACCGCGTCCGGCAGGCACGTTGCGGGCGCCGTCACCGGTGACGTCATCCTGCCCGACGGAACCGTCGAAGCAGGGCCGCACCATGTCGCTCCTCCGTGCCGTCATTTCGGCACTTGCGGGGGCTGCCAGTTGCAGCACGCCGACGAGGAGGCGCTACGCCGTTTCGTGACCGAAAGGGTGGTGAATGCTGCCGAGGGGCAGGAGGTCGCAGCCGCCGAAGTCTTGCCCACACACCTGTCTCCGCCCGCGACCCGTCGCCGCGCGACCCTCCACGCCCTGCGCACTGCCAAGGGCGGAGCAATCGGGTTTCGCGAAGGACGCAGCAACCGCATCGTCGACATGCAGGAATGCCTGATCCTGGACCCGGCACTGTTCGCGCTGGTTGCGCCGCTGCGCAAGCTGGTCGCCGCCCATGCAGGGCGCGGGCCGGTGGACATTTCGCTGACGCTGGCGGACCAGGGCGTGGATTGCGCCATCACGGGCATCGTGACCGAAGGCCTCGCCGCGACCGAGGCAATGCTCGATTTCGCGCGCGACCATGGGCTTGCGCGCTTGTCGCTCGACCAGGGTTACGGTGCTGAAACAGTGTGGGAGCCGGAGCCTGCGACGATCACGCTGGCCGGCGTGGCGGTTCCCTTGCCCCACGGCGCTTTCCTCCAGCCGACGCGCGACGGTGAGGCGGTCCTGCTTGCCGACGCGAAGGAATGGCTGGCGCAGAGTGCGACCATTGCCGACCTGTTCGCTGGTCTCGGTACCTTTGCCTTTGCGCTCGCAGGTCCGGCCAAGGTGCTGGCGGTGGAGGCAGCGCGCGATGCACATCTGGCCTGCAAGACGGCGGCCAATGGGCGCGGCATACCCGTTCATGCGATGCACCGCGACCTGTTCCGCAATCCGCTGCAGGCCGCGGAAATCTCGCGCTTTTCATCCATCTTGCTGGATCCGCCGCGTGCCGGCGCGCGCGAGCAGGTCGCACAGATCGCGGCAAGCGAAGTGAGCCGCGTCGCCTATGTCAGCTGCAATCCGTCGAGCTGGGCGCGCGATGCGAAGACGCTGGTGGACGCAGGCTTCAGGCTTGAGAAGCTGCGGCCCGTGGGCCAGTTTCGCTGGTCTACCCACGTCGAGCTGACCAGCCTCTTCACCCGCTAGGCGCGCAAGGCCTCCAGCACCTGACTTCGCAGCCATGTGCGTGCGTCGGGTTCGGCATAGGCATGTCCGGCGCCCGGACACTGCCGGATGCGCTCGTCACTCGACCAGTTGTCCGCAAAGGCCTGTGCGGTGCGGTCATTCTGGGCCAGCAGGAAACGCACCGGGCCATCGAACTGCCCGAGAGCCTCCTGCAACTGCTGCGCCAGCCTCGAAGGCCCGCTCTCGCCCTTCGCCGCTTGCTTCAGGCCAGCCTTGAGCTTTCCGATGTCGGTCTTGCCGGTGAGCAGGCGCCAGATGGCCCCGGGGTCGGTGAGTTTCGCACGATAACGCGCCCGGGTTCGTGCAGGCGAGGGCAGGGGGCCGTCCTCTTCGTCGATGGCCCAGGGGTTGCTCAGGGCCAGCGCATCGAAGCCGAGACCCTCGGTCAGCATCAGGGCGGAGGCGCCATCGCAATTGCCGAAGCCGACCACGCGGGTCATCTGCGGCACCAGCGCGCGGAACGAGCGCAGGGCTGCCGCGATATCGGCGCGCGATTTGTCGAACCCGCGATCCTCGCCGTCGCTGTCGCCGATCCCCCGCCGGTCGAAGCGAAAAACCGGGAAACCGGATGCCGCGATTTCTGATGCGAGCCGCGCCTGCCAGCCGAACGCCCCCGCGCGCGGCTCCTGCCCGCCCGTCACGATCAGCAGGCCCGTCGTGCCCGGCGCATTGTCGAGCGTACCGGCAAGGTTCAAACCGTTGCAGTGGAAGGCGAGATGAAGCCGCTTCACAGCGCGAGCTCCCGCGCGAGCAGGTCGGCCAGGGCTCGCGCCTGATCCGCGTCCTCGCCGATTTCGGCCCTCAGCCACAGCGGTGATCCGCCGATTTTCTGGTGATCCACGACCATTAGATCGCCGGTTTGCACTTCGGTGCCTTGCTCAAGCTCGCGGACCATTTCGCCCGAGAGGGTCCAGCCGGCGACGATACCGCCATGCTCGCGTGCGTCTGCGATGACTTCCGCAGGCTGCCGCCCGACGCCTGTCTCCGCTTCGGACAGGCTCTGCGCGCGGGCCAGCGATGTGAGGGCCCTTGCGGGTGCCTGCGGAGCGTAGAGCCATCCCGGCAGCGCGCCCGGAGCGATCGCCGCGCCCGTTCGCACCGCCAGCACATGGGTAGCTCCGAAGTGACCCGCGGCCGCTTGTGCGGCCGTCCGCCACCCCGCGAGGGTCTGCCTGCCCAAAGGCGCAAGGCTTTCATTGCAGCCCGGCAGGTCAGGCAGGACGCTGGCGATACCGCGCAGCGAGAGGAGGCGCATGACCTCGCGCAATTGCCGGCGCAGCCTGTTGGCTTCTTCGAAAAGGGGAGGCAGCACGAGCAGGCGATTGCCGCCCGTTGCCGTGAAGACCAGGGCCATTTCCTCGCTGGTCCCACCTTCGGGCAGCGGGGCGGGCCAGGTTTCGTACATCGGGCGGGCGCTCAGCCTTCGATGGTTTTCGCTTCGGCGAAAGCGAGGAGGCCGCCGTAGGTTTCGAGCATTTCGCCGTCGACATCGTCGTCTTCGATGATGATGTGGAGGCGGTCTTCCATTTCGGTCAGCAGCGTTGCCACGGCCATGGAATCGAGTTCCGGCAGGTGTCCGAACAGGCCCGTGTCGCCATCGAAACCCTCTACCCGCTCGGCATCGAGCGCGAGGACATCGCTCAGGATCGCGCGCAGCGTCGCATCGATCGCGCTGCGGCTCGGTCCGGTCGGTTCGGCGGTGGCGGTTTCTGCCATGCGTTTTTCGGTGTCCCTGCTGAAAGCGGGTGCCGCCTTAGCCGCGTGGTCAACCGCGTGCAAGGCGGCCGAGAAGGCGCTTGGCTATGCCAGGCCATGCCGCAACTTGTCGCGGGTCGAGGCAGGTGAGGCGATAACGCGGCCGGCACTCCTCCATCCAGTCGCGCTTGTAAGGGTCGGAGCCGGTTCCGAAATCGACTAATGTTGCACCGTCGGTGTCGATAGCGCACTCGAACATCGCGGCGGTCAGCACCGTCCCGGCCGAGAGGTTTTCCGCCTCTTTGAGATGCGCCAGCTTGTGGATGTAGGCCGTGCCGTTCTCGATGGTCCAGAACTGTGCCGCCACCGGTTCGTCATCGGCAAAAGCGATGCCGAGGCGATAGTGCCCTCTTTCGCTTTCGCTGCGCGCGAAGGCTTCGAGCAGGTCCGCGCGTTCTTCGGTCGGTTTCCAGCTCTCTTTGTATATTGACTGGTAGGTTTGCCATTCAAGTGCATAGAATTGCGTCGAAATCTTGGTTTTGACTTTCTTCAACTTTCGCTGGACCGTGGACCGCATCTGGCCCGGACGCGACGCCCAGTACTGCTCGAAGTTTCGGCCGTTCACCTGCAAGATGTGGTTGTCGTCGCACTTCTCGCGGAAGACCAGCCAACCTGAAGTGCGGAATGCCTCCTCCAGCAGGCCAAGCCAGCGGTCCTCCCCCGCCAGGGGACTCAAGTCGACACGGGCGGTCCTGCGTTTGAGGTCTGCTGCCAGCGCACGAAGCTGACCGGCTGCCCCCTCTCCCGCTTCACCGACCGGAGCCCAGGTAAACGAAAACCAGTTCGTCAGGCTCTCCAGCCCTTTCGGCACACGCGTCAGGGGCAGGGCAAGGGCGTCCTCGGCAAGGGCGATCACAGGCTCCCAGCCATGCTGTTCGAGCAGTTCGAACCACTCATGACCGTCGAAAGGCCCGGAGCGATCGTGCCGAACCCCTTGCAGTTTGCTGGCCGTGTCGTGATAGCTGACCGTAATGACCACCGGTAATCCCTTGCCCGGACCTTCCACGCCTGATCCCACGCCCTATCCGCTCGATCAACTGGCGGAACGCGGCGATGCACAGGCGCGCGCCCTGGTGCTCAAGGACCGTGTGCTGAGTTTTGCCGAACTTCGCGAGCAGGTCTCGCTGCTGGCCGGGTGGCTGGCCGGCCAGTGCGAGGCGGGTTCGCGGGTTGCAAGCTGGGCGGCAAAGGGGGAACTGACCTGCCTCCTGCCGCTGGCGGCTGCACGGGCGGGGCTTGTCCACGTGCCGATAAATCCGCTGCTGAAGCGCGCGCAGGTGGCGCATATCCTGGCCGATAGCGGCGCGTGCCTCCTCATGGGCACCAAAGCCCGGCTCCAGACGCTGGAGGACGGCGATCTTCCCGCAGGGTGCCAGGCGGTCGACGAAGCCGAAGTCTTCGCAAGCGCCGAAGCTACCGCCGCCCGGTTGAAGCCGTCGGACAGCGATCCCGATGCGCTGGCGGCAATTCTTTACACGAGCGGTTCGACGGGCAAGCCCAAGGGCGTCATGCTCAGCCATGCGAACCTCTGGCTGGGTGCCGTCTCGGTGGCCGATTACCTTGGCATGAGCAGCGATGACGTCACGCTTGCAGTCCTGCCGCTCAGTTTCGACTACGGTCAGAACCAGCTGCTTTCCACCTGGTACGCGGGCGGGTGCGTCGTTCCGCTCGATTACCTTTTCCCGCGTGACGTCGCGAAGGCCTGCGCCCGGCACGGCGTCACCACGCTGGCCGCCGTCCCCCCGCTCTGGGTCCAGCTGACCGAGATGGAGTGGCCTGCCGAGGCGCTGGCGTCCATGCGCCGCCTGACTAACAGCGGGGGTGCCCTCACGGTCGAACTGGTACGCGACCTGCGGGCACTGTTCCCCGAAGCGCGGCTGTTCCCGATGTACGGCCTGACCGAGGCATTCCGTTCGACTTATCTGGATCCGGACCTTGTCGACAGCCATCCGACCTCGATGGGCAAGGCGATCCCCTTTGCGGAAATCCTCGTCATCGACGATGAGGGCGCGGTGGCCGACCCGGAAGAAGAGGGCGAACTGGTGCATTGCGGCCCGCTCGTGGCGCAAGGGTACTGGCAGGATGCGGCGCGCACTGCAGAACGGTTCCGGCCTGCGCCGGATGCATCAACCTATGGCGGCACCGCCGTCTGGTCCGGCGACCGTGTCAGGCGGGATGCAGAAGGGTTGCTGCACTTCGTCGGTCGCCGTGACGCCATGATCAAGAGCGCGGGCAACCGGATCAGCCCGCAGGAGGTCGAGAGTGCGGCGCTGGCTTCGGGCCTGGTCGCCGAGGCGGTTGCGATCGGGGTGCCCGACATGCAGCTCGGCCATGCGATCCACCTGGTAGTGCGGGCGGCAGCTGATGCCTCCGATAACACCGAGGCGGAGCTTAGGCGGGCGCTGGCGCGTGAACTGCCCAATTTCATGCAGCCGCATGTCTATCACTGGCGCGAAACGATGCCGCTCAACCCGAATGGCAAGATCGACCGCACAAGGCTCGAGCAGGAGATCGGCGCATGAAGCCGCTTGGCCCCATTCCGGACGGCTTCGAAGCCATCGACGGCGAACTCGCGATTGCGGGCCGCAAGGCTTCCGACCTCGTCGAGGCGGCGGGGGCGAGCCCGCTGTTCGTCCATTCGAGGGATCTCATCGCGGCTCGGCTGGCGATGCTGCGCAAGGCCCTGCCTGAGCGGATTCGTGTAAATTACGCCATAAAAGCCAATAGTTTCTCTCCGCTTCTTCAGTTTATTTCGGAATTTGTCGACGGGCTGGATATCGCCTCTGGGGGCGAACTAGCCATGCTGCAGGCGATCGGCATGGAGGGTGCGCGCATCAGCTTTGCCGGCCCCGGCAAGCGCGACACGGAACTGGAGGCTGCAATTTCGGCAGGTGTCACGCTCAATCTCGAGAGCGAGAACGAGGCGAGAAGGGCGCTGGCGATTGCCGAACGTCTCGGAAAAACGCCTCGCCTCGCAATCAGGGTAAACCCGGATTTCGAACTCAAGGGCTCCGGCATGAAGATGGGAGGCGGCGCAAAGCCGTTCGGCGTCGATGCGGAACGCGTGCCCGCGCTTGCCCGGGAGATTATCGCTGCCGGGTGCGATTGGCGCGGCCTGCATATCTTCACGGGCAGCCAGGCACTCGACGCCGACGCAGTCGCCGAAACGCAGGGCAATATCCTCGACCTCGCCAACAGGATCGCCTTGGAGGCGGGCGTGACCTTGCCGAAGCTGAACATGGGCGGCGGTTTCGGTATCCCCTATTTCAGCGGAGACACGCCCCTCGATATCGAGAAGGTGGGAGAAAATCTGTCCAAGCGTCTGGAAACGCTACCTGAAACTCTTTCCCAGGCGGAGATCTTCGTCGAATTGGGCCGCTATCTTGTGGGCGAGTCAGGTGTTTACCTCACGCGGATCCTCGATCGAAAGGAAAGCCATGGCGAGGTCTATCTCGTCACCGATGGCGGACTCCATCACCAGCTGGCCGCATCGGGCAATTTCGGGACCGTCGTGCGCCGCAATTACCCGGTCGCCATTGCCTCGCGGTTCGGGGCGGAACCCGAAGAGGTCGCCAATGTCGTGGGCTGCCTTTGCACCCCGCTGGACCGTCTTGCCGACAAGGCGCACCTGCCGCGTGCCGAAGTCGGCGATCTGGTCGCGGTATTCTGTGCCGGGGCCTATGGTGCCAGCGCCTCTCCGGCAGCATTTCTCGCCCAGGGACCGGCTGCCGAAGTCCTGATTTGAGACAGTTGCGAATTTCGTGGTAAATCCCAGCGATTCCGCTGGTTCGCGGCTCCATGGCTAACAGTATGTTCACCTTTTTCGGGCAATGACCTGTGTGAAATTGGGATGACTGCGCGGGGCCGCCAATCGGCAACCGCGCTCGATGACAGGGAAATACCGAATGCGTTCGATCCGATCTGCCGCTATCGTTGCTCTTGCTTGCACGAGCCTGGGACTGGGCGGCTGCGCCACGACAGGCGCCGACGAGCTACCGCCGGCGACCTTCGTTGCCCTGCAGGAACAGCCGGGCGAGGAATATGTGATCGGCCCGCTCGACGAGCTGACCATCCACGTCTGGCGCAATCCGGAACTGGGTGCGGAAAAGATCCAGGTCCGTCCCGACGGGCGCATCACCATCCCGCTGGTCAAGGACCTGCCTGCCGTCGGCAAGACGCCGTCGATGCTGGAAAAGGACATCGCCCAGCAGCTCAGCCAGTACATCGAGGAACCGCTGGTTTCGGTCATCGTGAACGAGTTCGCGGGTACCTTCAGCCAGCAGATCCGCATCGTCGGCGCCACGGAAAAGCCGGCATCGCTGCCCTACCGCGCGAACATGACGGTGCTCGATGCCATGATCTCGGTCGGCGGCCTCAGCGAATTTGCCGCCGGTAACCGCGCCAAGCTCATCCGGTTCGACAAGCAGTCGGGCTCGCAGAAAGAATATGCGCTGCGCCTAGCCGACCTGCTTCGCCGCGGCGACAGCGATGCCAACGTGCTGCTGCAGCCCGGCGATGTGATCATCATCCCGGAAAGCGCCTTCTAGGGCCGGGCAAGGGGGCATGCAGGACATCATCGACCAGTTTCGCAGCGCGCTGCACACGGTCTGGAACCGCCGGTGGATCGCGCTGGCGGTGGCCTGGGGCGTGTGCCTTCTGGGCTGGCTGGCGGTCGCGATGATCCCCAACAGCTACGAAAGCCGGGCGCGCATCTTCGTCGAACTGGACGATGTGCTGGGTGACGAGCTCAAGATCGCAGGCGACGGTGAACAGGCCATCACCCGCGTTCGCCAGACGCTGACCAGCGCGACCAATCTGGAAAAGATCATCCGTTCGACCCAGCTGGGCGACAAGGTGCAGACCGACCTCGAGATGCAGAACGCGGTCGAGGACCTGTCGGACAATATCCGGGTCAGCCTGCAGCAGGACAATCTGTTCGAAATCACTGCGACCATCGGCGAGGGCAGCCTGTCCGATGCGGAGAACGCCAAGCTGGCGCAGGAAGTCGTCCAGCAAATGATCGACCTGTTCCGCGAACAGAACATTGCCGACAACCGCGGCGACGTGGCGCAGACCATGATTTTCCTCGAACAGCAGCTGGAAGAGCGCAAGAAGGAGCTCGAGGCGATCGAACAGCGCCGCCTTGCCTTCGAGGCCGCAAACCCCGAGGCCGTGGCCGGTGCGGGTGCCAGCGCCATGCGGCTCCAGACCATGCGTAGCGAGATGCGCAATGTCGATGCGGACATCGCCGCTGCACAAAGCGCGCTTGCAGCCATAAACGGCCAGATTGCCGGTACGCCGCGCACCATCGTGATGCCGGGCGAGGGCGGTGCACGCGGCGCGCTGATGCAGGCCGAAGCCCAGCTTTCCGGCATGCGTGCGCGCGGCCTCACCAACAGCCATCCCGACGTCCAGGCCCAGTTGCGTCAGATCGAGGCGCTGCGCGCGCAGGCTGAACGTGAACCGGCCGGTTCCGGCGGCTCGCTCAACCCTGCCTATAGTTCGCTGGTCTCGATCCGTGCCGAGCGGCAGGCCAACGTCCAAGCGCTCCAGGCGCGCAAGGTGGCGCTGCAGTCGGATATCTCGGCGCTGATCGCCACGCAGGCGGACGAACCGGCCGTTGCTGCCGAAGCCAGCCGGATCAGCCGTGACTACGAGGTCCAGAAGGAAAAATACGACGAGCTCCTTCAGAGCCGTGAACGTATGCGGGTGCGCGGCGACTACGAGACCAACCGCAGCTCGTTCCAGTTCGACGTGATCGATCCGCCGATCCTGCCGCAAAAGCCTGCCGCACCAAACCGTCCGTTGCTGCTGGTCGGCGTGCTGCTGTCGGGTCTTCTCGTGGGGGCGGGCGTTGCTTTCCTGCTCGGATTGCTGCGGTCCAGCTTCACCACGGCAGAACGGCTGGAAAAGGCGCTCGAACTGCCCGTCATCGGCACCGTTTCGCGCTCGATGACGGTGGAAGCGACGCTGCACGAGAAGCTGCGCCTCAAGCAATTCCTTGCCGGATCGGGCGCGCTGGCAGGCATCTGCTTCCTGCTGCTCGTTGTCGAGATCGTCCAGGTCGGATCGGTGGCTTGAGGAGATGAGCGTGAACAAGCCCACCAAGATCACGCCCGCCGACAAGGCGAAGGATGAAACGCCTCCGTCCGAACGCGCCTCGCTGCTCGAACGCGCCAGCGGCGCCTTCGGCCTCGACAAGCTGGCTCCGGCTGCGGTTCCGGTCATGCTTGAAGGCGACAAGGCGAAGAAATTCGCCACCAAGCGCAAGTTCGAGGAAAAGCCTGCCCTGGCCGATCCGCCTGCCAAGCGTGTGGCGGAGCCTGTCGTAGAGCCCGCTGCTGCACCTGTTGCCCAGCCAGCCCCGCGCCGCGCGGAAACCGCCGCGGTCGAATTCACCGGAACGAAACACGAAATCGTGCGCGAATTGCTGCGCGAACAGGGCCTGATCGACCCCGATGGCGGGGCATCGCGCCTGCTGGAAGAATTCCGCATCGTCAAACGGCAAGTGTTGGCGACAGCCAAGGCGGAAGGCACGGCTGCCTCGCGCCGCGTGCTCGTCTGCTCGCCGCATCCCAACGAGGGCAAGACCTTCTGCGCCCTGAACCTCGCGCTGGCGATGGCGTCGGAACGCGACGGTGAAGTGCTGCTGATCGACGCCGATTTCGGCAAGCCGTCGATCCTGTCGAAGCTCGGCCTGTCGAGCGAGACCGGCTTCATGGACGTCCTCGCCGATCCGTCCGCCCACGTGGAGGATTACGTTCTCGGCACCGATGTACCCGGCCTCTGGGTGCTGGGCGCCGGCGCGCGCACCGGCCGCGACAGCGAATACCTTGCCAGCGAACGGACGTGGGAAGTGCTCAATCGCCTGACCCGTGGCGCACCGAACCGCATGATCGTGTTCGACAGCCCGCCCGCACTGGCGGCGACGCCCGCGAGCGAGCTTGCCAAGCATGTCGGCCAGGCGCTGCTGGTTGCGCGCGCGGACCGGACCGGACAGGTGGCTCTGGAAGACGCGATCGACCTGCTGTCGGCCTGTCCCGATATCCGCCTGCTGCTCAACGATGCGACCTTCAGCCCGAGCGGCCGCAAGTTCGGCAGCTATTACGGTTACGGGGAGTAATCCCACAATGCGGGGCATCCTGACAGCGATCGCGCTAGGCGCGCTGGCCGTCGCCGGCCCCGTTGCTGCGCAGGATCGCCGTGGGGATGATCGCGAGTCCTCCCGCGAAGGGGATCGCACGCGCATCGATCCGTACATCGAAGTCTCCCAGATCGTGACCTGGCAGTTCGATCCGGTGGACGAGACCGTTACCTACACGCAGGTCGCCGCCGGAGTGGACGCCCAGATCCGCGGCCGAAACAGCGGCGCTGCCATTGCCCTGCGCTACGAACGCAATTTCGCCTGGGATGGGAACGCGCGCGACACCGACACGCTGACCGGCATCGTGCGCGGCTACACGGCCATCGTCCCGCGTACACTGCAGATCGAGGCGGGCGCTCTGGCAAGCCGCACAAGGACGGATGGCTCGGGCGGATCGCTGCTCGTGCCTGTTATCGGTGACGACGATACCGTCACGAAGACCTATTCCGCCTATGCCGGCCCGACGCTTTCGACCCGCGTCGACGACGTCAAGATCGATGCGAATTACCGCATCGGCTATACGCGGGTGGAAGGCCCCGATTTCGTCACGCTCGGCGGTGACGCCGTGGACCTGTTTGACGAGAGCGTCGCTCATTCCGCCATGGTTCGTGCGGCGACTTCGCCCGATATGCCTTTCCCGGTGGGCGTGGGCGTCGGTGCGGGCTTCTACCAGGAAGATATCGACACGCTGGACCAGCGGGTACGCGATGCCTACGTGCGCGGAGACGTGACTATTCCGGTTACGCCCACGCTGGCCATCGTCGCCGGTGCCGGCGTCGAGGACGTCGAAGTCTCCTCCCGTGACGCCCTGCGCGATACGGACGGCAATCCGATCGTCGGCCCGAATGGTCGCTACGTCGTCGACAGCAACAGCCCGCGCCAGATTGCTTACGAGGCGGAAGGCCTAATCTGGGACGTTGGGGTCATCTGGCGCCCGAGCAGCCGCACGCAGCTGCAGGCAACCTTCGGACGCCGCTACGACAGCGACACTTATTACGGCAGCTTTACCTGGCAGCCGTCCAGCCGCTCGAACCTCGGCATCGCAGTCTACGATTCGATCCAGGGCTTCGGCGGCAGGCTCAACAATGCGCTGGCCGCGCTGCCCACCGATTTCGAGGTGATCCGCGACCCCGTTAGCGGCGATATCACCGGCTGCACCAGCCCGACGCTGGGCACCAATTGCTTGTCCGGCCTGCTCGGCTCGGTCCGCTCCTCGGTCTTCCGCGGTCGCGGCGTGACCGCCAGCTACACGCGTGAAGTCGGCCGGATGACCGCGGGCATCGCCGCAGGCTACGACAACCGCAAATTCATCGCCGCGCCCGGGACCGTGCTCGAAGTGGCCAACGATATCGTCGATGAAAGCTATTACGTGACTGCCGGCGTCAGCGGGCCGGCATGGCGCGGCAACTTCAGCGTGAACACCTTTGCCAACTGGTTCGACAGCGGCATCGGCGAGATAGGCGATACCTTCGCCTATGGTAGCGCCGCCTCCTATTACCAGCGCATCTGGCAGAACCTGTCGGCACGCGCCGCACTTTCGGTCTATGCTGTCGATACCGAGGTCAGCGACGCGGACCTGCGCGCGGCAAGCGCATTGCTCGGCCTGCGCTACGATTTCTGATAAGGGACGTTACATGTACGAGGAATTCTACGGCCTTTCCGAGCGCCCCTTCCAGCTGACGCCGGACCCGGCATTCTATTTCGAGAGCATCACGCACAAGAAGGCGCTGAGCTATCTCGGCTATGGCCTGAACCAGGGAGAAGGTTTCGTCGTCATCACCGGCGAGGTCGGGGCGGGTAAATCGACGCTGGTCGCGCATCTCAAACAAAGGCTGGACGAGCGCCGCATGACCGTGGGCGAAGTCGTCACCAGCGCGCTCGACGGCGAGGAAATGATCCACGTTGCCGCCCGCAGCTTCGGCCTCGATGTCGAGGGCGGGGACAAGGCAAGCGCGCTCGCGGCGATCGAACTGTTCCTGCACGAGGAAGCACGCCAGGGCCGCCGCGTCCTGCTGATCGTGGACGAGGCGCAGAACCTCTCGATCGGCGCGCTGGAAGAGCTGCGCATGCTGTCGAACTTCCAGCTCGGTTCGCATCCGCTGCTCCAGACGCTGCTGCTCGGCCAGCCCGAATTCAAGCACCTGCTCGCACAGTCGGACGAACTGGAGCAGCTGCGCCAGCGCGTCATCGCGGCACACCACCTCGAACCGATGCAGCCGGGCGAGATGGAACCTTACGTGGCGCACCGGTTGGAACATGTCGGCTGGACAGGCAATCCCGAGTTCGCATCGGCAATCTGGCCGCGCCTGCACAAGGCGACGGGCGGCATTCCGCGCAAGGTCAACCAGGTCATGAACCGGCTGCTGCTGATGGGCGCGCTGGAAGAACAATCGGTGCTCGAGATCGATATGCTCGATGCCGTGATCGAGGAAATGACGGGCGATGCCGCCGCCGAAACCGCTGCCGAAGCGCCGCGCGTCAGGCCCGACCGCAACCTCCCGGCGAGCGATGCCATTGCGCAGGCGCGGACCCAGGCAGCCCCGGTACCCAGCGCTGCCGATGTCGAAGCGCGGCAGAAGGGCCTGCTCGACGTCCAGATCGAAGCGATCGAAGGCGCCTTTGCCCAGCGCGACAAGCACATGGCTGCACTGCGTCGGGAAATCGAAAAGCTCGCCGCCTCGCGTGGAGAGGGCAACGAGACGCCGGCCGATCTCGACAAGCGGCTCGCTGCTATCGAGGCGCGCCTCGATGAGCAGGAGCGCTCGCTGCGCCACGTCCTTTCGATGATGATCGACTATTTCGAGTCGGCCGGAACCCGCGAAGCGGCCTGACGCGCTTGGGGGCGGGCCGGATGACAGACAGCAGGATAGTGAACGGCCTCTCGGTCGATGTGGAGGACTGGTTCCAGGTCGGCGCGTTCGAGAACACGCTGAAGCGCGAGGACTGGGATTCGCTCCAGCTGCGTGTCGGCGACAATGTCGCGCGCATTCTGGACCTGTTTGACGAAGCCGGGGTCAAGGCGACCTTCTTCACGCTTGGCTGGGTGGCGGAGCGCAGCCCTGCGGCGATGCGCGCCATCGTCGAACGCGGCCACGAACTGGCAAGTCACGGCTATGACCACACCCGCGTATTCACTTTCACACGAGAGGAATTCGCAGCCGATCTCGCCAAGGCCCGTGCGATTCTCGAAGACACAGGCGGGTGCGCGATCACCGGTTACCGCGCTCCGAGCTTTTCGATCGATGCCCGCAATAGCTGGGCGCATGAGGTTCTGGCGGAACACGGCTACGCCTATTCCTCCAGCGTCGCGCCGGTGGTTCACGATCACTACGGCTGGCGCGAGGCGCCGCGCTTCGCGTTCAATCCGGTACCGGGCAGCGATCTGGTGGAAATCCCTGTGACGACCGCATTGTTCGCCAACCGGCGCTTGGCGGCAGGCGGGGGCGGGTTCTTCCGCGTCCTGCCCTATGGCTTCAGCCGCTGGGCGATCCGGCAGGTGAACCACGAAGAGGGGCGACCGGCCATCTTCTATTTCCACCCATGGGAAGTCGATCCGGAGCAGCCGCGCGTTGGCGGGGCGCCCCTGCGTTCGAGGCTGCGCCACTACACCAACCTGTCGCGCATGGCCGGCAAGCTCACCGACCTGCTGGGGGAATTCGCCTGGGGCCGAATGGACGAGCTTGCCGAGCGGGAGAGGGTCCGCGCACTGGATTGGGCGGCGTGAATGCGCCGCTCGCCATGGCGTGTACGGTCCGGTTGGCCGACCTTTCCGACGCTGCCGTGGCGGCGCGGATCGAAGAGTTCGTTGCTGACCGGCGCGGTTCCATTTTCCACCGACCGGCCTGGCTCAAGGCCGTGGAGCGCGGGACGGGCCAGAAGGCGCTCGGGCTGGTGAGCGAGCAGGGCGGCGTAGTGCAGGGTTGGCTGCCGCTCACTGATATCCACTCACCTCTGTTCGGACGGGCGCTGGTTTCCAGCGGTTTCGCTGTCGGAGGCGGAATTCTAGCCAAGGACGAGGGACAGGTAGCCGCCTTGTGCCGCGCCGCCGAGGAACTGGCAGTGCGTCGTGGGGCGTCTACGGTTGAATTGCGTGGGCCAGTCGCTGCTCCGGAATGGTCCAGGATCGAGGGCAGGCACGCCAATTTCGCAGGCGAGCTTGCCGGTGATGACGAGGCACAATTGCTCGCGATCCCGCGCAAGGCCCGCGCCGAGGTGCGCAAGGGCCTAGCCAAAGAACTTGCAGTGACCGTCGGGCGAGGGCCTGAAGATCTGGCCCGTCACTTTGCCTGCTTTTCGGAAAGCGTTCGCAATCTCGGCACTCCGGTGTTCCCGAAATCTCTCTTCTCGGCGATGCTGGAAGCCTTCGGGGAGGATGCCGATATCCTGACCGTCCACCATCGCGGCAAGCCGGTTTCCAGCGTGCTCTCGTTCTATCATGACGGTGCCGTGATGCCGTTCTGGGGCGGCGGCGGCCTGGAGGCTCGCGGCCTTCGCGCGAACGAGCGCATGTATTACGAACTGATGTGCCATGCACGGCGCAAGGGTATGAAAAAATTCGACTTCGGTCGTTCGAAAACCGGAAGCGGTCCCTACCATTTCAAGAAGAACTGGGGTTTCGAGCCGGAACCGCTGGTTTACCGCGCATGGACTGCCCCTGGCGCCGCGGCGCGCAATATCGATCCGACCGACGATGGTCATTCGGCCAAGATCGAGCTCTGGAAAAAGCTGCCGCTGCCGCTGGCCAATGCCATCGGCCCCTGGATCGCGCGGGGGCTAGGCTGAGACGATGGGCGAAACCCTTTTCCTTGCGCATCGCATCCCGTTTCCGCCCAATCGCGGGGACAAGATCCGCTCGCACCATCTGCTCAAAGGCCTTGTCCGGCTCGGACCGGTCCATGTCGGCACATTCACCGAGAATGCGGAAGATCGTGCGCAGACCGGTGCCTTGGCACAGCTTGCCTCGTCCTGGCATGCACCCTCGCGCAGCAAGCCGCTAGCGCTATCCGGGGTCCAGGCCGTCTTGTCGCGGCGGCCGGTCAGCCTCGCCGCATTCGACGATGCGAGCCTGAAGAGGTGGGTGGAGGATACCCTCTCGGCGCGGCCCATCGACACCATCTTCGTCTTTTCCGGCCAGATGGCGCAATATGTGCCCGACAGCTTCATAGGCCGCGTCATCGTCGACTTGTGCGATGTCGATTCCGCCAAGTTCGAAGCCTATGCGCAAAATGGCTCGCGCGTCTGGATCAACCGCCGCGAGGGGCGCCTGCTGCGCGAGGTCGAAGCCGATATAGCGTCGCGCGCGGATGTGACCCTGCTGATCAGCGAAAGCGAGGCGGACCTGTTCCGCAACCGGCTGGAGGGGCAAGAGGGCCGAGACATTCGCGTGCTTGGCAATGGCGTCGACACGGCCTTCTTCGATCCTGACGCGGTGGCTCCGAACGAGGAGATCGCCAGGACGCCCGGTCCGCATTTCGTTTTCACCGGGCAGATGGACTACGAGCCCAACGAGCGCGCTGCGCTCTGCGTCATCGATGCGTTCATGCCGGCCATTCGCGAGCATTTTCCGACAGCGGAGTTCCATGTTGTGGGACGCTCTCCCGCGGACCTCCTGAAACGCCGCGCCGGGCAGCCGGGCGTGCGCATCTGGGGCGAGGTGCCCGATGTGCGGCCTTTCCTTGCCGCGGCAGACTGCGTGCTTGCACCGATGACCATCGCTCGAGGAGTGCAGAACAAGGTGCTCGAAGCCATGGCGATGGCTCGGCCTGTCATGCTGACCCGTGAAGCAGCCACCGGCATCGATGGAAGTGATGGCAAGCATTTCCTGATCGAACAGGCCGAGCAGTGGGCGATGACCGAACGCATGCGCTGGCTGCTTGCCGAACGCTCGCGCGGCGATGATATCGGTAAATCGGCCCGCGAATTCGTGCGGGAAAGAATGAGCTGGGAGGCAGTGTATTCCGAACTTGCCCAGATCGTTTCGGCAAAGACGGCTTCAAGCCATGCAGCCTAATAGCGCCACGACCCAGGCTGAGGCCGGGACCGCGAGCGATGGCTGGAAGGCGGCGGGCCTCAGGCTGGCTGCACTCTGGATCGCTCTGTTCGGACTTACTTTCGGCGACTGGCAGCGCATGGCGCACCAGTGGTGGAACATCGACACTTACAGCCACATCCTGTTGATCATCCCGATCATTGGCTGGCTGGCTTGGCTGAAGCGTGACGATCTGGCGCAGGTCCGACCTGCCGGATGGTGGCTCGGAATCGCCTGGATGTTGGCGGGGCTGGGCCTGTGGCTCGGCGGTCGCTGGCTCGACATCAACCTCTTCTCCCAGGCTGGAGCGATCGCTGCGTTCCAGGGTGCTACGCTAGCCATCATCGGGCCGAGGGCGGGGCTGATCCTTGCCTTTCCGCTTCTCTACGCCTTCGCGCTAGTGCCGTTCGGCGACGAGATCATTCCGCAATTGCAGACGATTACCGCCTATCTCGCCACCTGGTTGACCAAGCTGAGCGGTATCGAGACGCTGTCCGACGGTATCTATATCGAGACCCCGGCAGGCCTCTTCATCGTGGCCGAGGCGTGTTCGGGCGTGAAATTCCTGATCGCCATGCTGGCGCTGGGCGTCATGGTCGCGCATACCTGTTTCACCCGTTGGAAACGCCGGTTCTGGTTTCTTGCCGCCTGCCTTGTCGTGCCGATCGTGGCGAACGGCATCCGCGCATGGGCGACGATATTCATCGCGCAATATGTCGGTGCGGAAGCGGCAGGCAGCTTCGACCATATCGTCTATGGCTGGTTCTTCTTCGGTTTCGTCATCGCACTGGTGCTGGGCATCGCATGGCGCTGGTTCGAGCGCGATCCGGAGGATGCTGGCTTTACCGCTTCGCAAGTCGCCAGCCTGCCTGCGCTGGCACGTCTCGATTGGCCCGCACAGCCGTTTTCGGTCCTTGCTGCAAGCCTCCTCGTCGCAGGAGCTTTTGCGGCAGCGGTTCGACTGGTCTAGGGGGCACCGCCATGTGCGGGATTGCGGGGCTTTTCCACTACGAGACGATCAAGCCGGTCGATCCCAAGCGGGTCGAGGCGATGACCGACGCGCTGGCCCACCGCGGGCCGGACGGATCGGGGGTCTGGACTGCACCCGGCGTTGGGCTCGGACACCGGCGGCTCTCGATCATCGACCTTGCCGGTTCGCCGCAGCCCATGGCTTCTGCCGACGGGCGGGCAATGATCGTCTTCAACGGCGAGATCTACAACTACCTCGCCCTGCGACGCGAACTGGAACAAGGCGGGGCGCAGTTCCGGACCGATGGCGACACGGAAACCATCCTCGCCGCATGGCAGAAATGGGGGCCCGATTGCCTGTCGAGGCTCGACGGGATGTTCGCCTTCGCGCTGTACGACCTGCAGAAAAGGCAGCTCTTCCTCGCACGCGACCGGCTCGGTGTAAAGCCGCTCTATCTCGCCCATTTGCCGGGCGGGGCGCTGGCCTTTGCGAGCGAATTGAAGGGACTGCTGGCCCATCCGATGATGCGGCGCGAAATCGATCCGCTGGCGATCGAGGACTACATGACTTGGGGTTACGTCCCCGATCATCGCGCCGTTTTGAAGAACGTGTCGAAGCTCCCGGCAGGACATTTCATGCTGCTGGAACACGGCAAGCCCGTTTCGCCGCCGAGCCAGTGGTGGGACGTCACCTTCGAACATCGTGAGCGAGGCAGCGCCGCGGACCATTCCGCGCAGCTGTTGCACCTGATGCGCGAAGGCGTGACCAGCCGGATGGTTGCAGACGTGCCGCTGGGTGCGTTCCTGTCCGGCGGGGTCGACAGCTCTTCGGTCGTCGCGCTGATGAGCGAGGCGAGCAATCGGCCCGTGACAAGCTGTTCGATCGGCTTCGACGTGGAGAGCGTTGACGAGACCTCCTATGCGCGCGCTGTCGCAAAGCTCTTCGGCACCGACCATCACGAGCGCATCGTTTCGGCCGACCAGTTCGGCGAGATCGACCGGATCGCCGCAATCTTCGACGAGCCCTTCGCCGATGCGAGCGCTCTGCCGACCCTGCGCGTATGCGAACTGGCGCGGGAACACGTGACCGTGGCCCTGTCCGGAGACGGCGCGGACGAGGCGCTGGCTGGCTATCGCCGCCAGATGTTCCAGATGCGCGAGGAACAGGCGCGTTCCGTCATGCCTTCTGCCCTGCGCGGACCGGTGTTCGGGACGCTGGGGCGCCTCTGGCCCAAGGCAGACTGGGCCCCGCGCCCGCTGCGGGCGAAAACCACCTTGCTTGCGCTATCGCAAAGCGGTGAAGCGGGATACGCGAGGGCCCTTTCGATCCTTGCGCCCGAGCAGCGCGAAGTCCTGTACGGCGATACGTTGCTGGCCCTGCGAGGAGACTACCGCGCCGAACAGCCGTTCGAAGCCTTGATGCGCGCGGCGCCGGCCCGCAGCGGGCTGGACAGGGCGCAATATGCCGATCTCAAATTCTGGCTGCCGGGCGATATCCTGACCAAGACCGACCGGACCAGCATGGCCGTCGGGCTGGAGGCGCGCGAGCCCCTGCTGGATCATCGCCTGGTCGAATTCGCGGCCCGACTGCCCGATCGCGAGCGCATTCGCGGTACCACCGGCAAGTGGCTGATGAAGCACACGATGGAACGGTACCTGCCCGGAGACATTCTCTACCGCCCGAAGCAGGGGTTCGTGACGCCGCTGTCGCAGTGGTTCAGGGGAGCGCTTGCCGATGAGGCGCGGCGGGTTTCGAACAGCAGCCTACTGGTCGACAGCGGATGGTTCTCGCGCAAGGCCCTCTCGCGCTTGGCCGATGAACATATTGGCGGACGGGCGGACCATGGCCGCACCCTGTGGCAATTGCTGATGCTGGAAAGGTCGATCGCGAAGCTCGGCCCCAGCGCCTAGCGGGCAGATTTCAGGCTTCGAGGCCGTGGCCGCGCGCCATGTAGTCGCTGCTCTGCATTTCCTTCAGGCGGCTGACCGTCCGTTCGAATTCGAACGCCCCGTCACCGCTGACGTAGAGGTCTTCCGGCTCTGCCGCGGCCGTCGCGAAAAGTTTCACGCTGTTTTCGTAGAGCGCATCGATCAGCTTGGTAAAGCGGATCGCCTCGTTGCGGTTCTCGGGCGAAAGGCGCGGAATGCCGACCACGATCACCGTGTGATAGGCGTGCGCGATGGCGAGGTAGTCGGCAGCCCCGCGGTTCTCCGCGCAAAGGCGCTTGAAGCTGAAGACGGCCACACCCTTGAAGCTCTTGGGTACATGGAGCGTGCGCCCCCCTGAAAGCTGGAGTTCGCCGCTGGGCACGTGGACCGCATCTTCAGGCGCGTAGTCGGTCAGGCGGAAGAATGCCTCGCGAACCTGTGCGGTCGCTTCCTCGCCAAGGGGCGTGTGCCATGTTTCGAGGTCGCCGAGACGATCAAGGCGGTAGTCGGTCGGCCCGTTCAGCGGCAGCACGTCCAGTTCTGCTTCGACCAAGTCGATGAAGGGCAGGAACAGCGACCGGTTCAGGCCATCCTTGTAGAGATCCGCGGGCGGGCGGTTGCTCGTCGTGACGATGGTCACGTTCTCGTCGCAGATAAGCGCGGTGAACAGGCGGGCCATGATTGCCGCATCGGCGGTATTCGTGACGACCATCTCGTCGAAGGCAAGGCAGCGCACCTGTTCTGCGATCCGTTTTGCGACCGGGCCGATCGGATTGCCGCTTTCCTTATGGCGCTCTTCCCGGATCAGCTGGTCCACCTCCAGCATGAACTCGTGGAAATGGACCCGGCGCTTCTGGTCAATGCCGAGCGTATCCACGAACAGGTCCATGAGCATGGACTTTCCGCGACCCACGCCGCCCCACATGTAGACACCTTGCGGCCGTGCCTTCCTGGCCTGGAACAGCCGCGACAAGAGACCGCCGGGATTCTCTGCCTCGAGGTCCTTCTGCAGGCGGTCTAGGCGTTGTGCCGCGCGGCGCTGGTCCGGATCTGCCTGCAATTCGCCCGCGGCCACCAGCCGCTCGTAGCGGGCCAGCATGCCGGTCATTGCGGTTTCGGGCGGGCGTGCATCTTCTTCACGATGCCGGAAAAGGCGCAGACGACGTGGTCTTCCTGCACCACGGTTCCGCGCACGAATACGAGGCTGCCGGTCTCCCGCACGATTTCGCACACGGCATCGAGCGGGCGGGTGGGATCGCCTGCGCCCACGAACTGGGTGGACAGCTCCAGCGTGACCGAAGGCCCTGCATTGCCGCTGCCGATCGTGTGCATGGTGGTGAACAGCGATATGTCGATCAGCGACAGCGTCACCGCACCGTGGACGATGCCCTGCAAATTCTCGTGCCGGCGTTCCGGGAACATCCGGAGGCGCGCGCGGCCATCGTCATCGACCCGCGTGATAAGCTTGCCCATCACGGCGCCGTTGAACAGCGTGTCGTCTTTCAGGTTCCAATGCCGCCAGCCCGGATTTTCCGGGTCGGGGCCATGCTCGAAAACGGAATCGGGAAGCGCCACCTTAGATGGTGCGCTCTGCCATCATCTTCTTGGTTTCGGCGATCGCCTTTGCCGGGCTCAGGCCCTTGGGGCAGACGTTCGCGCAGTTCATGATGGTGTGGCAGCGATAGAGGCGGAACGGATCCTCGAGCTGGTCTAGGCGTTCGCCCGTCATCTCGTCGCGGCTGTCGGCCAGCCAGCGATAGGCCTGGAGCAGGATTGCCGGACCCAGGAACTTGTCGCTGTTCCACCAATAGCTCGGGCACGAGGTCGAGCAGCATGCGCACAGGATGCACTCGTAAAGGCCGTCCAGCTTTTCGCGCTGTTCGGGCGACTGGAGCCGTTCTTTGCCGCTGGGCGTCGGGCTGACCGTCTGGAGCCAGGGGCGGATCGAGGCATATTGCGCGTAGAAGTGCGTGAAATCGGGCACCAAATCCTTGACCACATCCATGTGGGGCAGGGGGGTGATCCGGATTTCGCCCTTGAGATCGTCGATCGCGGTGGTGCAGGCGAGGCCGTTCTTGCCGTTCAAATTCATCGAGCAGGAACCGCAGATGCCTTCGCGGCAGGACCGGCGGAAAGTCAGAGTGGGGTCGATCTCGTTCTTGATCTTGAACAGCGCGTCGAGAACCATCGGGCCGCAATCGTCGAGATCGATCTCGAACGTATCGTAGCGCGGGTTTTCGCCGCTGTCGGGATCGTAGCGGTAGATCTTGAACTTCTTCACCCGGCCCGCGCCGTCGGCCTTGTGGGCACGGCCCTTGCCATTGATCTTCGAGTTCTTCGGGAGGGTGAAAGTAGCCATTGCGAAGCGATCCTGTTGCTTTACGCAACCCATCTAGCGTTTCGGGCGCATGGTGCAAGGGCTGGATGGGCCCTTGAGCGCGATGCTTGCACCGCGCCCTTCTCCGTGGCAGCGCGGCAACGTGCGGATAGCGATCTACGACCTCGACCGGACCCTTACCAGGCAGCCGACATTCACTCCGTTTCTCGCATTCGGAGCGAGGAGGCTGGCCCCTTGGCGCCTGGCGCTGATGCCTGTTTGGGTGCTCGCCATGATCGGCTACCGGGCCGGCCTCTATTCCCGCACAGCGCTGAAGCGTTTCGGAATGAAGTTGATGACGGGATGTCCCGAGCGCGAAACCCTGTCCGAGCTAGGGGACCGATATGCACAGGCGCGGATCGAGGATCCCGGCCTCATGCCCCACACGCTCCGCCTGCTGGAAGAAGACCGCAAGGCCGATGCTCGCCTGATGATCGCCACTGCCGCTTTCGGCTTCTACGCTTCGGGCTTTGCCGAAAGGCTGGGGATTGCGCATTTGATCGCCACCGAATGGGATGGTTCGGATATCCCCGGCGGCAATTGCTATGGTGAAACCAAGAAAGCGCGCGTGCTGGCGTGGTTCGCCAAAAACGAAATCGACCGCGAGCAGGCAACGGTCCGGTTCGTGAGCGACAGTTTCGCAGATGCGCCGCTCCTCGACTGGGCGGACGAGCCGATCTTCGTGACAACCTCGAAACGGGAAACTGCACGCGCCGAGGCGCGGGGGTGGCGGGTTATAGACCCGCTTTCTGCCGGATAGCCTGCGAAATCGCATCCGCCGCCCGTTCGCTGGCAGGCCGGTCCCCCAGGTCGATCGTGTAGGAGAAAATCTCCTTCTGGCGCTGCATGAAGCGTTCGCCGATGGACGCGAAATCCGGCAGCATCGCCGCAAGTTCGGACGCGGACTGGACGACAGGACCAGCCTCCCAGAAGAGGTGCCATTCGTCGTCCTCGGCCATTTTCTCTCGCCGTGCATCGATGAAGAAGGCGGGGCGGGGGCGAGCGAGGAATTCGTAAACCTGGCTGGATACGTCGCCGATATAGGCATCCGCGCCCAGCGTGTAGCTCATGTCGAACAGGCGCGGGCTGTCGAGATCGACGATGATGTTGTCAGCCGCCAGCGCCTCTGCAGGGACTTCCGGCCGTTTGCGGGCGATCTTGTATTCGGGCGAGACGTGCAGCTCCTTCTTGAAGAGCATGACGTGCGGCGCGAACACGAGGTTGAAGGCTTGCCCCTCCTCGCTGGCGAACCACCGCAGCAGGTCGGGGCCGTGGTCGTACCAGCTCGACAGGTTCGGGTCGAAATGGGGATTGTAGACGAAGGTCGGCCGGCCATTGCCGAAGAAGTCCGGCTTTGCGTCGAGATCGATGCCCTCGAACTTGGGATAGCCGACCACCACCAGCTTTTCGCGGTCCACGCCGTGCGCGACGAGCTGGTCCACTACCTTGGGCCCCGCCACGAAACTGCGGTCAAAGAGCGTGTAGTCCGGGTGATAGGCGACGCTGCGGTCGCCTGCACCATGCGGCACCTTGGCGAACAGCGGCATGCGGTCTGCTGCGATATGCTTGCGCAGGCGCAGGCAGGTGCGCTCGGTCGATATGATCATGTCGGCGCTGGCAAACAGGTCGACATGGGCGCGCAGTCGCAACAGGCGGCTTGCCGGGAGCAACTTGTCGAGCGGACGCGTCACCAGCGCCTGCATTGGCGACAGGCTTAGCTCTTCCCAGCGGATCAGTGCTGCATCGGTCTCCTCGATTAATTCTTCGAGCCTCGCGCGAATGGCCGGAGTCGCAAAAGCGACCACCGTCTCGAAGTCGCGGTGCAACCGGGCCATGGCGGCGGCAATCCCCGCGAGGTGAGCGACCTGGTGACCGGCATCGTGGTTGAAGAGGAACAGCGCCCGCATGGCGCGCCCATAATGCGTCGATGGGCGTCCGGCAAATGCCGCAATTGCACCAGAGGCACAATTCGTCCAAAGGTCCGCGCCATGCAGCCGCCCCAAGAACCCGCGCAGCGTCGTGACGGGTTGTCCAACATTCTGCGCAACCTGGCATGGATCCTCGGAGGCAAGGGCTTCGGGGCCGTTTGCAGCTTTTTCTACCTCGCGATCCTCGCCCGTTCGCTAGGCCTGAAGGATTTCGGGCACTTTTCGCTCATCTTCGGAACCGCGCAGGCGCTGGTGGCGGTTGCCGGTTTCCAGACCTGGCAGACGCTGGTGCGCTTCGGTGCGCAGCCCGTGCTCGAAAACGACCATCCGCGCTTCGGCCGCCTGATCTGGTTTTGCACTTCTGCCGATATCCTTGGGGCGGTCACGGGCTGCATGATTGCTGCGTTGCTGTACTTCGGCTTTGCGGAAATCCTCGAACTCAATCCCGAATTCACGACCATGGGCTTCCTGTTCGCCTGCGCGCTGATGTGGTCGCGGCTGACCACGCCGAGCGGTATCGTGCGCGTCCTGGGCCGGTTCGATGTCGGCATGTATATCGAAGCGATAATTCCGACCGGCCGCCTGATTGCCAGCGGGATCATCCTGTGGACCGGGGCGAGCGTCGGCAAGTTCCTCTTCGCCTGGGCATTCTTCGACCTGCTTTCGGCCGCCTGTTACTGGATCGCCGCCTCGCGCCTCGCGCCGGAAGCCTTCCATCGGAAGCACTTCGGGCACTGGCAGGCGATGTTCGCCGAGAACGAGGGCGTGCGCGGCTTCTTCGGTGTGACCTATCTGGCGACCTCGCTCGACGCTGCGGTCAGGCAGGGGCCGCTGCTGGCGGTCGGCCTGTTCCTCGGGACGAGTGCTGCGGGTCTTTATCGTCTTGCCGACCAATTGGCGCAGGGCGTGAAGCAGTTCGCCGTCCTGATCGCGCGAGCCGTCCTGCCCGAATTCGCCATCGCGCAGATGGCCGACGAAGCACACCGTTTCGAAACGCTGGTCCGGCGGGTGACCCGCATAGCCGCGCTGGCCGGCGTGGTTGTCCTCTTGGCGGCCCTGTTCCTGGGCGAGCCGCTGCTCGTCCTCATTGGAGGCGATGACTACGCGCGCGGCGCTGTCGTGCTTGTTCCGCTGGCGGTGGGCGCGGCCTTCGAACTGGCCAGCGTGTCCTACGAGCCCACTCTTTACTCGACCGGCTATGCCGGACATGCCCTGCGCGTCAGGCTGCTCGCCATAGCGGTCCTGGTGATTGCGATCCTCGGCTTCGTATCCTTCGGCCCGGTCGGTGTGGGCTGGGCGGTCGCGCTGGCGATGAGCGTGTTCTACTTCGCGATGAGCGCCACGGTATGGATGATCCTGCGCCAGCTTCGCCGGAAGGCGGCCGCTGCGTGACCTTTTCCGCTCTGGTTCTTGCCGGAACGAGGCCCGGGGGCGACCCGCTGGCGGGCGCCGAGGGTGCCGCGCACAAAGCGCTGATCCAAATAGAGGGGCGCAGCTTGCTGGAGCGGGTCGTTTCCAGCCTGAAAGCTTCGGGGGCGGCGCGTATCGGCGTGTCCTGCGACCATCCCGAAGTGGTGTCACTCGCGAGGCAGCTTGGCGCCGAGGTCTTGCTCACGGGGCAGGGGCCGAGCGAGAGTGCTGCCATCGCTTTCGAGGAACTCGGGACGCCGCTTGTCGTCACCACGGCTGACCATGCCCTGCTCGAAAGCGGATGGGTCACGCAACTCGTATCGGACACGCCCGCCGACGCGGACATCGGGGTCATGCTGGCGCATCGCGACGATATCGAGGCGCATATGCCCGGCACGCGGCGGACCTACCTCAACTTCGCCGATGGAGCGTGGTCGGGATGCAATCTCTTCTATCTCGCGACCCCCCGGTCGCGCGCAGCGATTGAAAGCTGGAAAGCGGTCGAGGCTGACAGGAAGCGTCCCTGGCGTATCGTGAGGCGCCTCGGGCTCGCTTCGCTGGTGTCCTATGCGCTTGGCAGGTTGACCCTTGCGCAGGGCATCGAGACTCTGGGTCGCCGTCTGGGTGTCGAAGCGCGGTTGGTCAGGGCGGAAAACGGGCTTGCTGCAGTCGATGTGGACAAGCCGCAGGACCTCGCCGACATCAGGGGCTACCTTGCCCGCAAACTGGGCTGATACCGAAACCGGTTCCCACTTTCGAAAAATCGGGCATAGTGCGCTTCCCCGCAGGTGGAGAAACGCATGGGAGTGCGAAGTTTCTACGACCGGCACATAATGCCGCGGATGATCACGCTCGCTTGCGGGCAGAAGCCGATCGAGAAGCGCCGGCGCGAAATCGTGCCGCTGGCCGAAGGCAAGGTTTTCGAACTCGGGTGCGGCGGTGGCCTCAACCAGTCGCTGTACGACAGTGAACGGGTCACGTCCTTCAGCGGGATCGACCCCAACGAAACATTGCTCGATGCTGCCCGCCAGAGAGCGCGGGAGAAGGGCTGGGAGCACGACATCCGTCAAGGCGTGGGAGAAGATATCCCGTTCGCAGACGGTTCGTTCGATACAGCCGTGGTGACCTTTACCCTGTGTTCGGTGGAGGATCCGGCCAAGGTGCTGGGCGAGTTGCGGCGAATTCTCAAGCCACGCGGCAAGCTGCTGTTTCTAGAGCATGGCCGTGCCCCCGACCCCGGCGTAGCCCGCTGGCAGGAACGCGTGGAGCCCGTATGGAAGCCGCTGGCAGGCGGCTGCCACCTGACGCGCCCGATCGGCTCCAGCCTGAGAGCCGCCGGGTTCGATGTTGCCCCGATGGGGCAGGACTACCTACCCAACGCCCCCCGTATCATGGGGTGGATGGAATGGGGCGTCGCGCGGCGCGCCGGCGTCTGAAAGCAAACCGCCCGCGCTGCACTGGCAGGGCGGGCGGTCGCTAAGCGGTTATTCGCCGAAGGTTCTCTGCCACCAGCCGCGCTTCGGCTTGCCATCGGCATCGCCATCGCTGTCGTCACCGGCCTCGGCTGAAGCCTTGGCGGCGGGCTTCGTAGCCTTCTTCTCCTTAGGCTGATCCTCGACCGTTTCTTCTGCCTTCTTCTTGCGCGTGCGCTTGGGCTTCTCGGTAGGTTCTTCCGAGCTGACCGCAGGCTCAGCGTCAGCCGCCTTGCGCCGGGTGCGCTTGGGCTTCGGCTTTTCCTCTGCGTCCGCTGGCTTTTCCGCAGCCGGTTCAGCCTCGGCATCGGCCTTCTTCTTGCGGGTGCGCTTCGGCTTTTCTTCGGCGGACTTTTCCTCTGCAGGCGCTTCCGCTTGTTCGGGAGCCTCGGCCTCGGCAGCCTTCTTGCGGCGCGGGGCGCGCTTCTTCTTGGGCTTGTCCTCGAATGCCTCTTCGGCGGTCTGGGGGGCGTCTTCCGGACCGGCAACGATTGCCATGTCGTCAACGACCTGTTCGGACACTTCTTCGAGATTGGCGGCGTCTTCGGAGGTCACTTCCTCCGACTTGCCGCCGCGCCCGCGACCACCACGGCGGCGACCGCCGCGACGACGACGCTTGCGCGGCTTGTCCTCGCCGTCTTCCTCGCCGGCTTCGGGCTTGTCGTCTTCTTCGTCGGCGTCCTCGGATCCTTCGTCTTCGGAATCGTCGTCACGGTCGCGGTTCTTGTTGCGACCGCGACCACCACGGCGGCGGCGGCGCTTCTTGCGCGGACGGTCGTCGCCCTCGTCTTCTTCGGTTTCTTCGTCTTCGTCGGTCTCGTCGACGATATTTTCGTCGTCGTCCTCGTCATCGACAATGGTGTCGAAGCGCGGCGCGTCCTTCGGCTTGGGGCCGTGGCTCGACACGCTCATCTTGGCGCCTTCGTCCTCGCCTTCGGGCACGACTTCGACGGTCACGCCGTAGCGCTGTTCGATTTCGATGAGGTCGTTGCGCTTCTCGTTGAGGAGGTAGACTGCCGCTTCGGTGCTGGCAGCGAGGCGGATCTTCGTTCCCTTGCCCTTGGCCGCTTCTTCTTCGATCAGGCGGAGAGCCGAAAGGCCGGCCGAACTGGCCGTGCGCACGAGGCCGGTACCGTCACAATGCGGACATTCGCGCGTGGTCGCCTCGAGCACGCCGGTGCGCAGGCGCTGACGGCTCATCTCCATGAGGCCGAAGCTTGAAATGCGGCCCACCTGAATGCGCGCGCGGTCGCTCTTGAGCGCATCCTTCATCGCGCGCTCGACCTTGCGGGTATTCGAATGGTGTTCCTGGTCGATGAAGTCGATCACGACCAGGCCGGCCATGTCGCGCAGGCGCAGCTGGCGAGCGATTTCCTTGGCCGCTTCGAGGTTGGTCGACAGCGCCGTCTGCTCGATATTGTGTTCCTTGGTGGAACGACCCGAGTTGATGTCGATCGAAACGAGCGCTTCGGTCGGGTTGATGACGAGGTAGCCGCCCGATTTGAGCTGGACCACTGGATCGTACATCGCCTTGAGCTGGTCTTCCGCGCCATAGCGCTGGAACAGCGGCACAGGGTCGACATACTGCTTCACCCGGCGCGCATGGCTGGGCATGAGCATCTTCATGAAGGCCTTGGCCGACTTGTAGCCTTCCTCGCCCTCGACGACGACTTCCTCGATTTCCTTGTTGTAGATGTCGCGGATGGCGCGCTTGATCAGGTCGCTGTCCGAATGGATCAGCGCCGGTGCGGCCGATGCGAGTGTGTTCTCGCGGATTTCGTCCCACAGGCGGGCAAGGTAATCGAAGTCGCGCTTGATCTCGGTCTTGGTGCGCGAAAGGCCGGCAGTGCGCACGATCAGGCCCATGGTCTTGGGCAGGCTGAGATCGCCGACGATCTGCTTCAGGCGCTTGCGGTCGCTGGCGGAATTGATCTTGCGAGAAATGCCGCCACCATGGCTGCTGTTCGGCATGAGCACAGTGTAGCGGCCGGCAAGGCTGAGATAGGTGGTGAGGGCGGCACCCTTGTTGCCACGCTCTTCCTTCACGACCTGGACGAGCAGGACCTGGCGGCGCTGGATGACGTCCTGGATCTTGTACTTGCGACGCAGGGCCATGCGCTTGGCGCGGGCTTCGTCGACTTCCTTGGCACGGCTGCGGCCCTTGCCCTGGCGGCGCCCGCGACCGCGGCGACCGCGATCCTTCGAACGGTCTTCAGCCTCGGCGTCGTCATCGCCGTCTGCATCGTCGTCGTCTTCGTCTTCCTCGTCGCCGTCGAGATGGCCTTCCTCGATGGTGGCCACGTCGTCCTTGTCGGAGGTGTCGACTTCCTCGAGGCCGTCTTCCGCGAGGTCTTCCGCCAGTGCTTCGGCGCTTTCCTCGTCGGCGTCGTATTCCTCGCCGGGCAGTTCGCCGCGCTCTTCCTCTTCGGCGCGCAGGCGCTGTTCTTCTTCCGCAGCCTCGGCCTCAGCAGCGAGCAGGGCGGCGCGGTCTTCCTTGGGGATCTGGTAATAGTCGGGGTGGATTTCGCTGAAGGCGAGGAAACCGTGACGGTTTCCGCCAAAGTCGACGAAGGCCGCCTGCAGCGACGGTTCGACCCTGGTTACCTTTGCGAGATAGATATTACCCTTGATCTGCTTCTTGTCGGCAGATTCGAAATCGAATTCCTCAATCCGGTTTCCCTTGAGGACCGCCACCCGGGTTTCTTCCTGGTGGCGCGCGTCGATTAGCATGCGCGTTGCCATTGATTATTCTCCATGCGCAGCGGGGCGGGGCGAACCCGTCCTTCCTGCCGCGCGATTGTGTGTAGGAACCACGCCCCGTTGTCGGGCCGAAGGCATTCGACGACCGGATCGAGGCGCTGCGATCGCCAAGCCGGTGATTCGTGTCTGCAGATGCGGCACGGCGCATGGTGCGCGCTGCCGGGCCCGAAATCGCCATAGCCAAGCCGTTCAACAGCGTGCTGGAAGCGAAAAGGGGTGAGTGCTTGCTCTGCATCAACCTGTACAAAATTGGGGTCTCACCGGTGTGATGAGACGGAAACGAGCCCGGCGACCCTCTTCGTCGCGTATCAATCGCGCCGAACGGAGGCATCGGACCGTTCGTTTCGGCGCTAGCACCGTGGGTTTCGAACGGCAACCATATTGCGCATAAGGTCCGCGAAGCCTTAAGCTTTTGATCCCATGTCTCCGCTCATGCAGATACTCGCTCCGATACTGCTAACCCTTGCTTCTCTGGCCGGGGCGATCGGGCTTGCATGGCAGTCGGGCCTTGCCGGACCCGAACCGGGCATCGTGCTGCGCGCCAGCCTCCCGCAGCAGACAGTCCGTGCCGAATTGCCGCAGGTGCGGGGAGCCGATTCGCTCCCGCTCATCGTCATCGACCCGGGGCATGGGGGCTTCGATCCGGGCGCGTCCGCATCGGGATACCGTGAGAAAACACTGGTCCTCGGCCTGGCGCGCGCACTGCGCGACGAAATCGAATCGCGCAAGATCGCCCGGGTCGCTCTGACGCGTGAAGACGATCGCTACCTCCTCCATTCGGAACGCTTCGAAATGGCCCGTCGCCTGGGCGCCGACCTGTTCCTTTCCATCCACGCCGACAGCGCGGGCGATGCGGGCGAGGTGGAAGGCGCCAGCATCTACACGCTTTCCGACCGCGCTTCGAGCGCGGCAGCAGCGCGTTTTGCTGCACGCGAAAACGCGTCCGACCGCCTGAACGGCGTCGATCTGGGCGCAACGAGTGACACGGTCAGCGACATTCTCGTCGAGCTGTCGCAGCGCCGGACGCAAGCGCAGTCCGACGAGTTTGCGCGCCTCATTCAGCGGGCAGGCGAGGGTGTGATCACCTTCCATCCGCAACCTCGTCACGCTGCGGACCTGAAAGTCCTGCGGGCACCGGACATACCCTCTGTCCTGTTCGAAAGCGGCTATATAACCAACGAGGAAGATGCGCGGCGCCTTGCTTCGCCCGAGGGCCGGCAACGTTTCGCCCAGGTCATGAGCCGCGCGATCGCGCTCTATTTCGCCCGCCAGGAGGAAAGCTGAGGCCATCCGGACAGTTGTTGTGGCGCGCGCCGGAAATCGCGTGCTAAAGGCCCCGCCAGACTATGTTCGACAAGACTTTCCTTGAGTATGCCCGCGGTCGCCTGACCGGCGATCCGGTGCGCTTTGCAGACTGGATGCGCGAGAACTGGCATCACAACCAGCGCCTGCGCGTCCTGACCTATCTCATTGGTATCGCGGTCATGCTGCTGGTCCTCCTCTGGGCCTCGCTGGCGCGCAACCTGCCCGATGCGGAAAGCCTGCTCGACTACGAAACGCCGCTGCCGACAGTGGTGCGCGGCGTCGACGGCGAGATCGTCCATTCCTACGCCCGCGAGCGGCGCGTGCAATTGCAGTATATCGACTTCCCGCAGCCGATGATCGAGGCGTTCCTTTCGGCCGAGGACAAGACCTTCTTCAGCCATAGCGGTGTCGACTTCACCGGCACCCTGAACGCTGTGTTCGATTACGCCACCAAATACGGTTCGGGCGAGCGTGCGGTAGGTGGTTCGACCATTACCCAGCAGGTCGCCAAGAACCTGCTGCTCGGGGATGAATACTCGGTCACCCGCAAGCTGAAGGAAATGATCCTTGCCCAGCGCATCGAACAGGTACTGACCAAGCAGGAGATTCTCGAACTCTATCTCAACGAAATCCCGTTGGGACGCCGCAGCTTCGGCGTGCAGGCCGCAGCGCGCGCCTATTTCGACAAGGATGTGGACCAGCTCGAACTGCACGAGACTGCATTCCTCGCAATCCTGCCCAAGGCGCCCGAGCGCTATGGCCGCGAGCGCTTCCGCGACATGGCGGTCGCCCGCCGCAATTTCGTGCTCGACCAGATGGTCGCGAACGATTTCGTGTCCGCTGCCGAAGCCGCACAGGCCAAAGCGCAGCCGCTCGGCCTCGTCCAGCAACGCAGCGAGCGCTCGGCCGATGCAGGCTACTTCCTGGAGGAAGTGCGCCGCCAGCTGATCGACCAGTTCGGCGAGACGGCGGAGGATGGCGGCAACAGCGTCTATGCGGGCGGCCTGTGGGTTCGCACATCGCTCGACGTCGAATTGCAGGATGCTGCGCGCGATGCTCTGCGTGCCCAGCTGCTGAGCTACCATGGCAACCGCGGCTACACCGGTCCGGTTGCGACGCTCAATCCCGACAATGGCGACCTTCACGGCCAGCTCGCCTCCTCCAACCTCTCCACCAATTACCGCAACTGGCGTATCGGCGTGGTGACGGAGGGCGGCAGTTCGCCCAAGCTCGGCCTGACGGACGGCAAGGACTACCCCCTGGCCGGCGCGCCGAACACGTTGCGTGTCGGCGATGTGGTGGCGGCCGAGCCCTCCGGTTCCGGCTATCGTCTGCGGGCCATCCCCGAAGTTTCGGGCGCATTTCTCGCGGAAGACCCGCAGACCGGCCGTATCCTAGCGATGCAGGGCGGTTTCGACAGCCGTCTGGGTAGCTTCAACCGTGCGACGCAGGCGCTGCGCCAGCCGGGCTCGACCATCAAGCCGTTCGTGTATGCGGCGGCGCTCGACAACGGCATGACTCCGGCGACCATGGTGCCGGACCAGACCTTCTGCGTCTGGCAAGGCGCAAACCTTGGCGAAAAATGCTTCCGCAACTTTGGCGGCGGCGGCGGTGGCGAGCATACGCTCCGCTGGGGTCTCGAGCAGAGCCGCAACCTCATGACGGTCCACATTGCCGATGACACGGGCATGCAGAACGTCGTGCAGACGATCAAGCGGCTCGGTATCGGAGATTACGAGCCGTACTATTCCTTCGCGCTGGGCGCGGGCGACACCACGGTTGTCAACATGGTCAACGCCTATGCGGCGCTCGCCAACTGGGGCCGGATGAACCCCGGGACGGTCATCGACTTCGTCCAGGATCGCCGCGGCAAGGTGATCTACCGTTCCGACAAGCGTGAATGCACGGGCTGCAACATGGATGAATGGGACGGCCAGCCCATGCCGCGCTTCGAGCCTTCGGGCAAACAGGTGCTCGACCCGCGCACGGCCTTCCAGATGGTGCATATGCTCCAGGGCGTCGTCACGCGCGGGACGGCGGTACGCCTTCGCAGCCTCGAACTTCCGATGTTTGGCAAGACCGGCACGACCAACGGCCCAACCAATGCATGGTTCGTCGGCGGCACGCCTGACATCGTGGCGGGCATGTATGTCGGTTTCGATCAGCCCCGCAATCTCGGCGGGTGGGTGCAGGGCGGCAATACTGCTGCGCCGATCATGCAGCGTTTCGTCCAGGAGACGAAAGAACGCTGGACCGCACAGGACTTCATCGCGCCTCCCGGCATCCGAATGGTCAAGATCGACCGGCGGACCGGCAAGCGCGTGTTCGAAGGCACGCCTTCCAACGAGCCGACTGCGGCCGTTATCTGGGAAGCATTCAAACCCGACACCGAACCGCCGCGCTCGACGAGGTCCGACGAACTCGCTGCCCAGCGTGCCGAAATCCTGGAGCTGATCCGCCGCGCCCGTGAAGGTGTCCGCGCGAACACCAGCCAGGCCTCGACAGTGCGCGAGGAGGGGCCGGGCGACTTCGTCGAGGAAAACGAGGGCATCTACTAGCGAGCCCCGCTTCTGCGCCGCTGCAACTTTACAATCCCGGCCCGCTCGTTAGGTGGACCGGTCAAGAGACAACGAGGAATTGTGACCATGCGTGCCGAAGGGCAGGCCCAAATCGACCGCATCGAAGCCGCTCTGGCGCTGGTCCGCCAGTCGCTCGACTGGGACCGTGCGTTGCGTCGGCTCGACGAGCTGGACGCGCGCGTGCAGGATCCCAAGCTGTGGGACGACCCCAAGCAGGCGCAGGCGATCACACAGGAACAGAAGCGCCTCGAGACCGCGATCAATACGGTGCGAGAGATCGAAAGCGAGATGGCAGACGCCATCGAGTTCGTCGAAATGGGCGAAGCGGAAGGCGACGACGAAGTCACCCGCGAAGGCCTGGAAACGCTGGCAATGCTCGCCGACCGTGCAGACCGCGACAAGGTGCAGGCGCTGCTTTCGGGCGAGGCCGACGGGAACGACACCTATGTCGAAATCCACGCAGGGGCAGGCGGAACCGAGAGCCAGGACTGGGCGGAAATGCTCTTCCGCATGTACGCCCGCTGGGCCGAACGTCGCGGTTTCAAGGTCGAGACTGTCGAATACCAATCGGGCGATCAGGCAGGGATCAAGTCTGCCACTCTCCTGCTCAAGGGCGAGAATGCCTACGGCTACGCCAAGACCGAAAGCGGCGTGCACCGGCTCGTCCGGATCAGCCCGTACGACAGTTCTGCCCGTCGCCACACCAGCTTTAGCTCTGTCTGGGTCTATCCGGTCATCGACGACGATATCGATATCGAGATCAACCCGGCCGACCTCAAGATCGACACCTACCGCGCATCGGGCGCAGGCGGCCAGCACGTCAACACGACCGATTCCGCCGTCCGCATTACCCACCAGCCGACGGGCATTGTGGTGGCGAGCCAGAACGATCGCAGCCAGCACAAGAACAAGGCCACGGCCATGAACATGCTCAAGGCTCGTCTGTTCGAGCGCGAAATGGCGGAGCGCGAAGCGGCCGCGTCGGGTGAATACCAGGAAAAGAGCGAGATCGGCTGGGGCCACCAGATTCGCAGCTACGTCCTGCAGCCCTACCAGATGGTCAAGGATCTGCGCACCGGCGTTACCTCGCCGACGCCTGACGACGTACTCGACGGTGCGCTGGATCCGTTCATTTCGGCCGCGCTCGCCCAGCGCGTAACCGGCGAGACGGTCGAGGTGGAGGACACCGAGTGAAACTGGGCCTCGCCCTTGTTCCCTGTCTCGCCGCGCTTGCAGGATGCGATGCGCTTGGTGGCGGCAGCGAAGAGGGGAAGGTCTTCCCGGCGCCCGACCGTCCGGTATCGGAAGTTATCTCCTACCAGTTCTCCACCGAGGACGCGCGTGACAGCCGCGGCGAGGCGCAGAAGGTAATGGACCTGGCCGAACTCGAAGCTGGCATGACCGTGGCGGACATCGGCGCGGGAAGCGGCTATTACACCGTGCGACTGGCGCCGCGGGTCGGCGACGGCGGACGTGTTCTGGCACAGGACATCGATCCCGAGGCTCTGCAACTCCTGGCCCGGCGCGTCGAACGCCAGCGGCTCGACAATGTCTCGATCAGGCTGGGCGAACCGGCCGATCCCAAGCTGCCTGCAGACAGCTTCGACCGGATCTTTATGGTCCACATGTATCACGAGATCCAGCAGCCCTACGAGTTCCTGTGGAACATGTGGCCCGCGCTTCGCGAAGGCGGGCAGGTCATCGTCGTGGATGTCGATCGCCCGACCGACCAGCACGGTATCGATCCGCTGCTGCTGTCGTGCGAATTCCGCCGCGTCGGATACGAGTTGGTCGCTTTCAAGGATGCTCCCGAGCTTTCGGGGTACTATGCACAGTTCAAGGCAGCGGCTAACAGGCCCGAGCCGGGCGAAATCAAACCCTGTCGAGTGGACGACGTCAACGGGGACTAGACGGTTAGAGTACGCTTTGGCGTAGAGAGAGGATTGCATGAGTTTCAAGGGTTTGAGCCCCATTCTTTATGGTGGACGCGAAGTCTGGCCGCTGGTCGAAGGCGGCAAGGGCGTTTCCGCGACCAACCACGCCAGTTCTGGGGCATGGGCTGCTGCAGGGGGCATCGGTACCGTCAGCGCCGTGAATGCCGACAGCTATGACGAGGATGGAAATCCCATTCCGCAGGTCTATCCGCAGGCGACCCGCAAGGAGCGTTTCGAACAGCTTGTGCGCTATGGGATCGACGGTGCCACCGAACAGGTCCGGCGCGCCCATGAAATCTCGGGCGGCAAGGGCGCGATCAACATCAATGTCCTGTGGGAAATGGGCGGCGCGCAGCAGGTCCTCGAAGGCGTGCTGGAGAATTGCAAGGGCCTGATCACCGGCGTTACCTGCGGTGCGGGGATGCCATACAAGCTGGCCGAGATCGCGGCCCGCTTCAACGTTCACTACCTCCCCATTGTCAGCTCGGCCCGCGCATTTCGTGCCCTGTGGAAGCGCAGCTACTCCAAGGTGCCCGAACTCATGGCCGCTGTGGTTTATGAAGACCCCTGGCTGGCAGGCGGTCACAATGGCCTTTCGAACGCGGAAGACCCGACCAAGCCGGAAGATCCCTATCCGCGCGTCAAGGCGCTGCGCGAAACCATGCGCGCTGAAGGCGTTTCGGAAGATACCGCGATCGTCATGGCGGGCGGCGTCTGGTTCCTGCGCGAATGGAACGACTGGATCGACAATCCCGAACTTGGCAAGATCGCCTTCCAGTTCGGCACCCGTCCGCTGTTGACGCACGAGAGCCCGATTCCGCAGGTCTGGAAGGACATGCTGCGGACGGTCGAGCCGGGCGACGTCCTGCTGCACAAGTTCAGCCCCACCGGCTTCTATTCCTCGGCTGTGAAGACCCCGTTCCTTTACGATCTGATGCACCGTAGCGAGCGCCAGATCCCGATCTTCAAGCGCGACGAGGAAGAAGGCACCGTTCCCTTGGCCGACCACGGCAAGGCGAAGTACTTCTTCGTGCACCCAGGCGACCAGCGCAAGGCGCAAGCCTGGATGCATGAAGGCTTTACCGAGGCGCTCAAAACCCCGGACAATACGGTCGTTTTCGTAACGCCCCAGAGTGCAGAGCAGATCAGGGCCGACCAGCAGGGCTGCATGGGCTGCCTCTCGCATTGCCAGTTCTCGAGCTGGAAGGATCACGATGACCACACGACCGGTCGTCTTGCCGACCCGCGCAGCTTCTGCATTCAGAAGACGCTACAGGATATCGCCCATGGCGGCGATCCGGACGAGAACCTCGCCTTTGCAGGGCACGCTGCCTACCGCTTCAAGCAGGATCCGTTCTATTCGAACAATTTCACGCCGACCGTGCAGGAACTGGTCGAGCGCATCCTGACCGGCGACTGAGCCGGCCTAGCGCCAGAGCTGCATCGATCTGATCGCGTCCGGCATCGCCTTGTCGGTGTCCGGACGCGAGATCGTGCGTTCCAGAATGCGCCATTTGCGGCGAACCTTGGAAATACGCCACACGTCGGTGAGCCAGGTTTCGCCTGACCATTCGTGATCGCCCATCATCGCATCCATGGTCATGCGCGCGGCAAATACCGCTATCGGTCCATGGCGGCGGACATAGACGTCGTCGAAGCGATAGCCGGTGCACCGAAAGCGCGTGGTTGAAGCTTCAAGCCAGCTGGCGCGGTCTAGGATCGCAGGGCTCTTCGAACCGAGCAGGAATATGAAATCGCGCCCGGCCAAGGCCTTCATCTGGTTGCGGTCGCGCTGCACCCAGCTGCGCATCCACAAATGCTCCAGCGCTTCGATCTTGGCGGCGAATTCATCCATGGGGCGAGCATTACAAGCCCACCGTAGCAATGCAATGCGCTGTAATCGGTCGTTTATCGAAGACCGGTGAGAACCTGGTCGGGGGGACGGTGGCCGTCGGCCCACATGCGGATGTTCGCAATTACCTTCATCCCCGAATCCTCGCGGCCTTCGCGCGTCGCGCTACCGATGTGCGGCAGTGTCATGACATTGGGATGGCAAATGAGCCGTGGATCGACATTGGGCTCGTCCGGATAGACATCGAGCCCCGCGCCGGCGAGGTGGCCCGCTTCGAGTGCCGCGATCAAAGCTTCGTAATCCACCAGATCGCCGCGGGCGGTGTTGATGAGGCTCGCCCCCTCTTTCATCAGGCCGATCCTGCGCGCGTCGATGATGCCGCGAGTTTCCGGTGTCGCAGGGCAGTGAAGGGTGAGGATATCGGCCTGTGCGACGAGCTCGTCGATGTTTTCCACCCAGGTCGCGCCGAACATCCGCTCGACCGCTTCGGGCAGGCGCTTGCGGTTGTGATAGAGGATTTCGAGACCGAAAGCGCGGGCACGGTGGGCGACTGCCTGGCCGATACGGCCCATCCCGAGGATGCCGAGGTACTTTCCGCCCAGCTTGCGTCCGAGCATCGCGGTCGGGGCCCAGCCCGTCCACTTGCCACTGCGGATGAGTTCCACACCTTCGCGCACGCGGCGTGGCACGCCGATGATGCCGGCCATCGTCAGGTCTGCCGTATCGTCGGTGAACACGCCCGGCGTATTGGTGACGATGATCTTGCGGGCAGCCGCCGCTTGCAGGTCGATATGCTCGGTCCCGGCACCGAAATTGGCGATGAGGCGCAGGTCAGGGCCAGCTGCCTCGATCACCGAAGCATCGATCCGGTCGGTCACTGTGGGAACTAGGACGTCGCAATCCTGCATGGCCGCGACGATGGCGTCACGGCTCATCGGTTCGTCCGTGAGGTTGAGGTTCGCTTCGAAGAGGTCGCTCATGCGCGTCTCGACGGATGCGGCCAGATGGCGGGTGACGGTCACCCGAGGCTTGCGGTCGAGGCGCTTCTGGGGTCGGTCGGATGCGTGATCGTGATCGGTCATGTCCCGGCACCGCTACGCTTTGGTGCGGGAAACGGTCAAGCGGTGCTTGAAGCAGGTTGGGCCGCAAAGTAGACATGGGGCCATGATCGCACGCCTTTCCGCCTTTCTCTTCGCCGTACTGTTGGTCTCTTCCCCCGCATCTGCACAGGATCGCGAAGTTCCTTACTGGGCGAGCATACGGGCCAAGGAATTGAACATGCGCGTCGGGCCGAGCGAGGATTACAAGATCGACTGGGTCTATCGCCGCAAGGGATTGCCCGTGAAGGTCATCCGCGTGATGGAAGGGTGGCGGCTGATCGAGGATCCCGATGGTACGCAGGGCTGGGTGGTCGCACGCCTGCTGACCGACGAACGCGGGGCGATCGTCGTGGGAGAGGGAGAAAGCGCGATTTACGCGAAGCCCGACCGGTCATCGACGGTGAAATGGCGGATCGAACCCGGCGTGGTTGGCGCGCTGGGGGATTGCGACGACAACTGGTGCGAATTTGCCGTGGACAATCGCCGCGGTTACGTCCCGCAGCAGCGCCTCTGGGGCGCCGGAGAACCCTGAGCGTTACTCGGTCGCTTCTAAGGCTGGACGCTCCACGCGCCTGACCTTTCCCGAAGGACCGCCAGCAAAGCAGGCTTCCGGATCGCTTCCTTCCGGATCATAGCAGATTTCACCTTCCGCTAGGCGCCAGGTTCCTGTCTCGACCGGGTTCCCGTCGCCATCGAGATCCCTGTAGGTGCCGTCTTCGTTAAGCGTATGAATGATGGTCCGCCCGTCTTCGAGCGTCGCTTCATAGCTGCCCGCAATGCTGGCCGGATCGGGAGCCTCTGGCTCCGATGCTTCGTTTCCGCCAACCGCGTTGCAAGCTGCAAGGGCGAGGGTGGCGATTACCAAGGTGGCGGCCGCAAGCCGCCGTCCCTGCAAATCACCACCCGTCATAGGGTCAGACCAGTTCGACTGCGACGGCCGTGGCTTCACCGCCACCAATGCAGAGCGAGGCGACACCGCGCTTCTTGCCCTGCCTCTTGAGGGCGTTCAGCAGCGTGACGATGATGCGCGTGCCGCTGGCGCCGATGGGGTGGCCCAGAGCCGTGCCGCCGCCGTTGACGTTGATCTTCTCGTGCGGGATGCCGATGTCGCGCATGGCGAACATGGCGACGCAGGCGAAGGCCTCGTTCACTTCCCACAGGTCGACGTCGTCCGCCGACCAGCCGGCCCTTTCGAGCACCTTGGTGATCGCGCCAACCGGAGCAACAGTGAATTCCGAAGGCTCCTGCGCATGGGCGGCCATGGCGACGATTTTTGCGACAGGCTGCTGGCCATTCGCGCTCGCCACGCTTTCGCGCGTGAGGACGACTGCTGCCGCACCGTCGGAAATCGACGAGGAGGTGGCGGCGGTGATCGTCCCATCCTTTGCGAAAGCCGGGCGAAGCTGCGGGATCTTGTCGGGCTTGCCCTTGCCGGGCTGCTCGTCGTGCTCGACGGTGACTTCGCCCGCGCGGGTCGCGACGGTCACGGGGACGACTTCGTCGGCAAATGCACCGCTCTCGATGGCAGCATTGGCGCGGCGCAGCGATTCGATGGAATAGGCGTCCATCTCTTCGCGCGTCAGCTGGTACTGGTTCGCCGTGTCCTGCGCGAAAGTGCCCATGGCGCGGCCTTCCTCATAGGCGTCTTCCAGCCCGTCGAGGAACATGTGGTCATAGGCCGTGTCGTGGCCGATGCGGGCGCCCGAGCGGTGCTTCTTGAGGAGGTACGGGGCATTGGTCATGCTCTCCATTCCGCCGGCGACGACGTAGTCGACCGTGCCACTGGCGAGCGCTTCTGCACCCATGATGACCGTCTGCATGCCGCTGCCGCAGACCTTGTTGACGGTCGTCGCCTGCACCGACTTGGGCAGGCCGGCCTTGATCGTCGCCTGGCGAGCAGGGGCCTGGCCGAGACCGGCGGGAAGGACACAGCCCATGTAGGTGCGATCGAATGCATCGGGTGAGACGCCCGAACGTTCGACAGCCGCCTTCACAGCCGTGGCACCCAGATCGGTAGCGGAAACGTCCGCGAGTGCTCCTTGCATCCCGCCCATCGGGGTGCGGGCATAGGATAGAATGACGACGGGGTCGTTTGCGCTGAACTGGCTCATGCTTGTGCTGGTCCTCTGGTTCTGGAATATCGTGCCGCAGAGATAGGCAAGGCGTCGCTGCGGCGCAACACAGACCAAGGGAGAATACGATGGCGGACGAACGGCTGGTGCGAATGGAAGAAGTCCTGCGCAAGCAGCGTGCCGCCCATCACCAGATGCGGCCCGAGCCGATGGCCCTTCGCAAGGACCGGATCGAACGCGCCAACAAGCTGCTGAAAGATCATGCCGACGAGTTGTGCAAGGCGATGAGCGCCGACTTCGGCAACCGTTCGCCGATGCAGTCGATGATGACCGACATCGTCGGGACCATCAATTTCGGCAAGTACTGCCTCAAGCGGATGGACGGCTGGGCCAAGGCCGACAAACGCCATGTCCAGTTCCCGCTCGGCCTGCTTGGTGCCAAAGCGGAAGTGCGCTATGAACCGAAAGGCGTGATCGGCATCCTCAGCCCCTGGAATTTTCCCGTCAACCTCACCTTCGGCCCGCTGATGCAGGTCTTTGCCGCCGGCAACCGCGCAATGATCAAGCCGAGCGAGTTCACCGAGAAGACCAGCGACCTCATGAAAGAACTGGTCGAGAAATATTTCGCCGAGGACGAGTGCGCCGTGTTCACCGGCGGTCCCGAAGTGGCCGGGGCCTTTTCCGACCTGCCGTTCGACCACCTCGTGTTCACCGGTTCGACTGCCACCGGCCGCAAGGTGATGGAGGCAGCCTCGAAGAACCTCGTGCCCGTCACGCTTGAACTGGGCGGGAAGAGCCCGGTGTTCATGGGCGAGAGCGCCGATTTCGCGAAGGCGGGCGAGCGTATTGCCATGGGCAAGATGATGAACGCCGGCCAGATCTGCCTTGCACCCGATTATCTCTATGTCCCGGAAAGCAAGCAGGACGAGGCGATTCACGGGGTCTGGCAAGGCACGGCCAATATGTACCCGACCCTGCTCAAAAATGACGATTACGCCAGCGTGGTCACCGACCGGCATTTCGACCGCCTGCAGGGCCTCGTCGCCGATGCGCGTGACAAGGGCGCCGAGGTGATCGAGGTCAATCCCGGCAACGAGGATTTCTCAAACACCAACAGCCGCAAGATGCCTCTCACGATCCTCAAGAATGTGACCGAGGACATGAAGGCGATGCAGGAAGAGATTTTCGGTCCCGTCCTGCCGGTCAAGACCTACAAGCACATCGACGAGGCAATCGATTATGTGAACGAGCACGATCGCCCGCTCGGCCTCTATTACTTCGGCCAGGATTCGGGGGAACAGTCCAAGGTTCTCACCAAGACGATCAGCGGCGGTGTGACGGTCAACGACGTGATTTTCCACGTTTCGATGGAAGATCTGCCGTTCGGCGGTGTCGGCCCCTCGGGCATGGGCAGCTACCACGGGATCGAAGGCTTCCGCGAGTTCAGCCACGCGCGCAGTGTCTATACGCAGCCAAAGATCGACGTCGCCAAGCTGGCCGGTTTCAAGCCGCCCTATGGCGACACGACGCGCAAGGCGATCGACAAGATGATGAAATAGGCTGGGGAAGGGATGCGCGAATTGCACGATTCGCGCCCTTGCACCGTCACGGCTAGGGGCCTAGAGGCGCACGCAACGCGTTAAGCCCTGGGATTCATCCGTGGTCGACCTCGAACAATATCTCCCCATCCTGATCTTCCTCTTTATTGCCGTCGTGCTCTCGGCAGCCTTCGTGTTCCTGCCGATGGGTGTGGCACGGCTGACGGGTGCGCATGCGCCCAATGCCGAGAAGCTCAGCGAGTACGAATGCGGCTTCCCCGCTTTCGAAGATCCGCGCAGCCAGTTCGACGTGCGCTTCTACCTGGTCGCGATCCTGTTCCTGATCTTCGACCTCGAAGCCGCGTTCCTCTTCCCCTGGGCGGTAAGCCTTGGCGAAACCGGGTGGCCGAGCTGGATCACCATGATGGTCTTCCTCGTCGAACTGATCGTCGGCTTCGCCTACGCGTGGAAAGTCGGCGCACTGGATTGGGACTGATATGAGCCAGCAGATGACCTCCAGCCCGCTCGGGCGCGACGCGCTTGTCCAGCCGACGGCACAGCCCGGCGACATCCGCCAGCCCGACCAGGATTATTTCAACGCCCTCCAGACCGAGGTGAACGACAAGGGTTTCCTCGTCACCTCGACCGAAGACCTGTTCCAGTGGGCTCGTACCGGTTCGCTGTGGTGGATGACGTTCGGTCTCGCCTGCTGCGCTGTGGAAATGATCCACGTGAACATGCCGCGCTACGACATGGAGCGTTTCGGCGTCGCGCCGCGCGCCTCTCCGCGCCAGAGCGACGTGATGATCGTCGCCGGCACGCTGTGCAACAAGATGGCTCCGGCTCTGCGCAAGGTCTATGACCAGATGTCGGAACCGAAATACGTCATCTCGATGGGCAGCTGCGCCAATGGCGGCGGCTACTATCACTACAGCTACAGCGTCGTGCGTGGCTGCGATCGCATCGTTCCGGTCGATATCTATGTCCCCGGCTGTCCGCCGACTGCAGAGGCGCTGCTTTACGGCGTGATGCAGCTGCAGCGGAAGATCCGCCGCGTCGGGACTATCCAACGATGAGCGCGCTTACGGAAAGCCCGGCTCGCAAGCTCGGCGCCTTTGCGTTGGGTGCTATGGCCACCGGTGCGGTAGCTCTCGGAGCAGTCGCTATCGGACGCGTTGTGCTCGGCCGCCTCAACATCGGGTCGGCTCGCATCAAGCGCCTCGAGATCGACGAATTGGTCGTCGGCTCGATGACCAAGAAGGAGGGTGCGGAATAATGACAGTCCTTCATTCCGCGCCCCGCTTCACGCAGATCGACGGGCTCAAGGAAGAGATTTCGGCAGCGATCGGCGATGCTCTCGTGGAAGCGCACGAGGAGCACGGCGAACTGCTGTTCCACGTGCGCCGCGACAGCGTCGAGCGCGTGCTCCGCACCCTCCGTGACGAACATGAATACCAGCAGCTGATGGAAATCGCCGGGGTGGACTACCCTGACCGCGCAGAGCGGTTCGAGGTGGTCTACATGTTGCTGTCGGTGACCCGCAACAGCCGCATCATGGTCAAGTGCTGTGCGTCCGAAGGCACGCCGGTCCCGACAGTTACGACGGTCTGGCCCAACGCCGGCTGGCTCGAGCGCGAAGTATTCGACATGTTCGGCGTGCTGTTCGACGGCAACACCGACCTGCGCCGCATCCTTACTGACTACGGTTTCGAAGGGCATCCTTTCCGCAAGGACTTCCCACTTACCGGTTATGTGGAACTGCGTTACTCCGAAGACGAGAAGCGCGTCGTGTACGAGCCGGTCAAGCTCGCCCAGGACCTGCGCCAGTTCGATTTCATGAGCCCTTGGGAAGGCGCGGATTACGTGCTGCCCGGCGATGAAAAGGCTGCAACGCCTCCGGTCAACGAGCCGAAGACGACGGAAAGCCCCAAGCAGACCGGCGCAGGAACAAAAACCGATGCGAAGGCTGCCGACAAGGTAAGCGCCCGTTCTCCGGCCGAGGAAGACGGCGGCAAGGATGCTCCGTCCCCCAAGCCGACCGAGGACCGGCCCGCCCGCGCAAAGCGTGCCGGCAAGGCCTCCGGCACGGCCAAGGCGACCGAACCGAAGAAGAAGGCTCCGTCCAAAAAAGCAGCGCCTGCCAAGAAGAAGGCGCCTGCCAAGCGCAAGCCCGCAGCAAAGAAGAAGGACGCCGAGTGATGAAGCGCGTCGCCCTTACTGCCGCGGTGCTTCTGGTGGCTGCATGCTCGGGCCAGCAGTCGAGCGAGGAAAGCGCGGAAGACTTCGCCAGTCGGATCGGCAGCGACAGCACTGCTGCGCGCGAAAATCCGCAGGCCGCGGCAGAAATGCCCAACACAGCGCAGGCTGTCCCGCCTGCTGGTGCCGATGTGACCGCGCTGCAGCAACTGCGCGACATCGGCGGAGTCGATCTTGGCCAGCGCGACGGCGGTTGCACCTTCATGGAAGGCAATCGCGAGATGATCATCGCCAGCGGGTCGAACGACCGCGCCCTGCCGGGCAAGGCGGTCATCCGCGTCGGCGGCGGCCTGACGGTTCTCGATGCTCCTCCCGGCGGCCTCTCGGCCATTCGGGCAGGGACGACATTCACGGGTGAAGGTGTCACGGTGCAGGTCGCTCCTGCTGCCGGCGATGCAGCCTCGCGCCCGGCAAACGTAAGCGTGACAGGGGCGGACGGAAAGTCGGCCACCTATTCCGGAAAGTGGATTTGCGCATGAGCAGTGCCTTCCAGATCGAGGAATCGCCGACCACCGGCGACGAGGTCATCACCAATTACACGATCAATTTCGGGCCCCAGCACCCTGCGGCCCACGGCGTGCTGCGCATGGTCATGGAACTCGATGGCGAGATCATCGAGCGGATCGACCCGCATGTCGGCCTGCTGCACCGCGGCACCGAAAAGCTGATCGAGCACAAGACCTACCTGCAGGCGCTGCCGTATTTCGACCGCCTCGATTACTGCTCGCCGCTGGCACAGGAATACAGCTACGTCCTCGCGATCGAGAAGCTGCTCAACGTCGAAGTGCCGGAGCGCGCGCAGTATATCCGCGTGCTGTTCGCCGAGCTGACCCGCATCTGCAACCACATGCTCAACATCGGCGCGCACGTCATGGACGTCGGCGCGATGACGCCGAACCTGTGGGTGTTCGAACTGCGCGAAGACTGCATGAACTTCTTCGAGCGGATGAGCGGTGCGCGCATGCACCATGCCTACCTGCGCCCGGGCGGCGTCCACCAGGACGTGCCCGAGAAGCTGCTCGTCGATATCGGCGAATGGCTCGATACGCGCCTGCCCGAACTGTTCGGCGATGCAATGAGCCTCGTGCTCGACAACCGCATCTTCAAGCAGCGCAACGTCGACATCGCCGTGGTAAGCAAGGAAGACGCGCTGGCCTGGGGCTTCTCCGGCCCGATGATCCGCGCCGCCGGCATTCCGTGGGACCTGCGCAAGTCGCAGCCCTATGACGTTTACGACCGGATGGAATTCGACATTCCCGTGGGCACCAATTCCGACTGCTACGACCGCTTTGTCGTGCGCGTGAAGGAAGTCTACGAGAGCGCGAAGATCATCAAGCAGTGCCTGCGCGACATGCCGACCGGTCCGATCGCAAGCAGCGACCGCAAGGTCTCGCCGCCCAAGCGTGCCGAGATGAAGCAGTCGATGGAAGCGCTGATCCACCACTTCAAGCTCTACACCGAGGGCTTCCACGTGCCCGCGGGCGAAGTCTATGTCGCCACCGAAAGCCCCAAGGGCGAATTCGGCGTCTACCTCGTCAGCGACGGTTCCAACAAACCCTACCGCTGCAAGATCCGCCCGACGGCCTTCAGCCACCTGCAAGCAATGGATTTCATGAGCAAAGGCCACATGCTGCCCGATGCCACCGCCATCCTCGGCGCCATCGACGTCGTGTTCGGGGAGTGTGACCGCTAATGGCCGACCGTACCCCCGCACCCGATACACCCGAGCTGCGCGAGCGCTGGGGCGGCTTCGAATTTTCCGACGCCTACCGCGAGAAGGCGGACCGCGCGATTGCGCGCTATCCCGAAGGGCGCCAGCGCTCTGCGGTGATGCCGCTGCTCGACCTGGCTCAGCGCCAGGTTGGCGAAGAAACGAACACCCAGGGCTGGTTGCCTCTGCCGGTGATCGAATATGTCGCCGACTATCTCGACATGCCGGTCATCCGCGTGCTCGAGGTGGCGACCTTCTACTTCATGTACAATCTGAAGCCGGTCGGCCGGTACCACGTGCAGGTCTGCGGTACGACGCCCTGCATGCTGCGCGGTTCGGACGGCCTGTTCGAGGCCTGCAAGAAGCGCGGCATGAAGAAGGGCGAGGTGTCGGAAGACGGCCTGTGGACCCTTACCGAAGTCGAATGCATGGGCAATTGCGCCACCGCGCCGATGGTCCAGATCAACGACGACAATTACGAGGATCTCACGCCCGAACGCCTCGACGCCGTGCTCGATGCGCTGGCCAAGGGCGAGCAGCCCAAGACCGGCACGCAGGAACCCGGTCGCCACACCTCCGAACCGGCCGGCGCGCTCAGCACGCTGAAGGACATGGTCTCGGAAAACCACGACTACCGGGGTGAATGGTGATGGAAAAGACGACCAATCACCGCGCTCTGGGTATGGCCTTCATGGTCATCGGCGTGAGCCTGAGCGTCACCTTCGCACTGACGCTCGGCCCTGCCTTCATGGGCATCGGCGCTGCATTCTTCGTTCTTGGCGTTGTGTTCCTCAAGAAGGGCAAGGACGAGGACCAATCCGATGGATAGCAACCTCGTCTACATCCTCGTCGCGCTGGTCCTGATCGTGATCGCGTGGAAAGTCTTCAAGGGCATCGTCAAGACGATGGTCCTCGCGGCGATCCTGATCGCTGCTGCAATCTTCGTATTCGGAGGGTTCGCCTGATGCTTGCCGACAAGGACCGCATCTTTACCAACCTCTACGGCTTCCAGGACTGGGGCCTGAAGGCAGCGCAGCAGCGCGGCGACTGGGACGACACCAAGTCGCTGATCGCGCGCGGCCACGAGAATATCATCGAGGAAGTAAAGGCCTCGGGCCTGCGCGGCCGCGGCGGCGCAGGCTTCCCGACCGGCCTCAAGTGGTCGTTCATGCCGAAGGAATCGAAGGACGGTCGTCCCAGCTTCCTCGTCATCAATGCCGATGAATCCGAACCCGGTTCGTGCAAGGACCGCGAGATCATCCGCCACGATCCGCACAAGTTGATCGAAGGCGCACTGGTTGCCGGCTATGCCATGCGGGCGAGGGCGGCCTACATCTACATCCGCGGCGAATATATCCGCGAGGCCGAGACGCTTCAGGCCGCGATCGACGAGGCCTATGACGCAGGTCTGATCGGCAAGAACGCATCGAAGTCGGGCTATGATTTCGACGTCTTCCTGCATCGCGGTGCTGGCGCCTACATCTGCGGCGAAGAGACCGCGATGATCGAAAGCCTCGAAGGCAAAAAGGGCCAGCCGCGCCTCAAGCCGCCGTTCCCGGCAGGCGCGGGCCTCTACGGCTGCCCGACCACGGTCAACAACGTGGAATCGATCGCCGTCGTCCCGACCATCCTGCGTCGCGGCGCATCGTGGTTCGCGAGCTTCGGCCGCGAAAACAACAAGGGCACCAAGCTCTTCCAGATCAGCGGCCATGTGAACAAGCCCTGCGTGGTCGAGGAAGCGCTCAGCATCCCGTTCAGCGAGCTGATCGAGAAGCACTGCGGCGGCATCATCGGCGGCAAGGACAACCTCCTCGCCGTGATTCCGGGCGGTTCTTCGGTCCCGCTGGTCCCGGCCGAGCAGATCTGGGACGCGCCGATGGATTTCGACGGCCTCAAGGACCTGGGCTCTGGCCTCGGGACCGCCGGCGTCATCGTCATGGACAAGTCGACCGACATCGTCCGCGCGATCAGCCGTCTCAGCTACTTCTACAAGCACGAGAGCTGCGGCCAGTGCACGCCCTGCCGCGAAGGCACGGGCTGGATGTGGCGAATGATGGAACGCCTGCGCACCGGCGATGCGGCGATCGAGGAAATCGATATGCTTCAGCAGGTTACGAAGCAGGTCGAAGGCCACACCATCTGCGCCCTCGGTGACGCGGCCGCATGGCCGATCCAGGGCCTCATCCGCCATTTCCGCCCCGAGCTCGAGCGCCGGATCAACGAACACAACGCCAAGTTTGCCGAGGCAGCCGAATAATGCCCAAGGTTACCGTAGACGGACAGGAAATCGAGGTTCCGGACGGCGCGACCGTCCTCCAGGCCTGCGAACTCGCGGGCAAGGAAATCCCGCGTTTCTGCTATCACGAGCGGCTGTCGATTGCCGGCAACTGCCGCATGTGCCTGGTCGAAGTGAAGCCGGGACCGCCCAAGCCGCAGGCAAGCTGCGCGCTTCCCGCGACCGAAGGCCAGGAAATTCGCACCGATACGCCGATGGTGAAGACCGCGCGCGAAGGCGTGATGGAATTCCTGCTCATCAACCACCCGCTCGATTGCCCGATCTGCGACCAAGGCGGCGAATGCGACCTGCAGGACCAGTCGGTGGCCTATGGCCGCGGCGGCTCGCGCTATCACGAGAACAAGCGCGCCGTCACCGAGAAGTACATGGGCCCGCTGATCAAGACGGTCATGACCCGCTGCATCCACTGCACCCGCTGCGTGCGCTTCTCGGAAGAGATCGCCGGCGTGGACGAAATCGGCGCGCTGTATCGCGGCGAGGACATGCAGATCACGACCTATCTCGAGCAGGCAGCCGAGCACGAGCTGTCGGCCAATGTGATCGACCTTTGCCCAGTCGGTGCACTGACCTCGCGCCCCTATGCTTTCGAAGCCCGTCCGTGGGAGCTGAAGAAGACCCTCAGCATCGACGTGTCGGACGCTGTCGGCGCGAATATCCGTCTCGACAGCCGCGGCCGCGAAGTCATGCGCGCGCTTCCGCGCATCAATGACGACGTGAACGAGGAGTGGATTTCCGACAAGGCGCGCTACCAGGTCGATGGTCTCGGCAAGCGCCGCCTCGACAAGGTCTTCATGCGCAAGCGCGGCAAGCTCCAGCCGGCAAGCTGGGACGAGGCTTTCAAGGCTATCGCCAAGCAGCTGAAGTCCGACACTTCGAGCATCGCCGCGGTTGCAGGCGACATGGTCGATTGCGAAACCATGTTCGCGGCCAAGTCGCTGCTGACGGCTTGCGGTTCCTCGCTGGTCGAAGGCCGCCAGACCGGCATGGACTACGATGTTTCCAGCCTCGCGGCCGTCAACTTCAACTCGACCTTCGCAGGTATCGAAAATGCCGATGCCGTCCTGATTGTCGGCAGCCACATCCGCTGGGAAGCGCCGCTTGTGAACGTGCGCATCCGCAAGGCGGTGAAGCGCGGCGCCAAGGTCCTCGTGGTCGGCCCACACTGGGAAACCACTTATCCGGCAGAATTCCTCGGCAATGACCTCGGCGTGCTGAACAGCCTGCCCAAGGAAGTGTCGGAAGTCTTCAGCAAGGCCGAGCGTCCCGCAGTTATCGTGGGCGGCGCCGCGCTCAAGGGTGCGCATGGCAAGGCTCTGGCGCTTGCCAGCGAATGGGGGGCGGCTTTCAACGTGTTGCACTTCAGCGCAGCCCGCATGGGCGGCCTGATGCTCGGTTTCGCGCAGAAGGGCGGTATTGCGGATCTCGCCAAGGCATCGCCCAAGGTGCTGCTCGCGCTCGGCGCTGACGAGATGGACTTCGAGCCCTTCGCCGACAGCCTCAAGGTCTACATCGGCCATCACGGCGATCGCGGTGCGCACGCAGCAGACATCATCCTGCCCGGTGCCAGCTATGCCGAGAAGGACGGGACCTACGTCAACACCGAAGGCCGGGTGCAGTTTGCCGAAAAGGCCGTCTTCGCCCCCGGTGATGCGCGCGAGGACTGGACGATCCTTCGCGCTCTGGCCGATGCCCTGAAGGTCGAGGTCGGTTTTGACAGCTTCGACCAGCTCCAGTCGGCCATGATTGCCACGGTTCCGGCGCTGGGTGAGGAAGGCCTCGCCGACTACGGCGCACTGCCCAAGGCTGATGCCAAGGCAAAGGCGGAAGGCGTCCTGTCGGCGTATCCGATCAAGGACTTCTATCTCACCAACCCGATCGCGCGCGCGAGCGAGGTGATGCAGCGCTGCTCGGCAGAACTGCTCCACGGCGGCGAATTGGCGGAGGCAGCGGAATGACCGAATTCTTCCAATCCCTCGGCATGAGCTACGAATGGGCATGGGGCGTCGCCACCATTGCCGGCATCCTGCTCATCGCACTGCCGCTGATGCTGGCCGTGGCGATGATCATTTACGTCGACCGCAAGGTCTGGGCGGCAATCAACCTGCGTCGCGGTCCGAACGTCGTCGGCCCCTTCGGCCTGCTGCAAAGCTTTGCCGACGGGCTGAAGGTCTTCCTGCAGGAAACCGTCATCCCGAGCGCGGCGAACAAGGGCATCTTCATCCTTGCCCCAATCGTCACCTTCACGGTGGCCCTGGCGGCCTGGGCGGTGATCCCGTTCAGCGCGGAAGCCGTGCTGGCGGACATAAATGTCGGCCTGCTCTACATCCTCGCGATCAGTTCGCTGTCGGTCTACGGCATCATCATGGCGGGCTGGGCTTCGAACTCGAAGTACCCGTTCTTCTCGGCCATGCGCGCTTCGGCGCAGATGATCAGCTATGAAGTCTCGATCGGCTTCATCCTGGTCTGCGTCGTGTTGTTTGCTGGCACGTTCAACCTCAACGACATCGTGCGCGCGCAGGAAGGCTTCGGCCTGGGCGTCATCAACGCCTATGTCGTGCATCCGCTGCTCTTCCCGATGTGGGTGCTGTTCTTCATCTCGAGCCTTGCCGAAACCCAGCGCGTTCCCTTCGACCTTACCGAGGCGGAGAGCGAGCTGGTGGCCGGCTATCAGACCGAATACAGCTCGATGAGCTTCGCGCTCTTCTGGCTCGGCGAATATGCCAACATCCTGCTCATGTGCATGCTCAACGCACTGCTGTTCTGGGGCGGTTGGCTGCCGCCGGTCGATTGGGAGCCGCTTTACGCTGTCCCCGGCATCGTCTGGCTGCTGCTGAAGGCGTTCTTCTTCTTCTTCATGTTCAGCTGGGTCATGGCGACCGTGCCGCGCTACCGCTACGATCAGCTGATGCGCTTGGGCTGGAAGGTCTTCCTGCCGATCAGCCTGCTGTTCGTCGTCGTAATCTCCGGTTACCTCATGGCAACCGGCCACTTCGGAGCCGCCGCATGAGCGTCGCCCACCTCATCAAGTCGTTCACCCTGTGGGAGTTCGTGAAGGCGCACGCCCTCACGCTGAAGTACTTCTTCAAGCCGAAGGTGACGATTAACTATCCGTTCGAGAAGAACCCGCTGAGCCCGCGTTTCCGCGGCGAGCATGCTCTGCGTCGCTATCCCAACGGGGAAGAGCGCTGCATCGCTTGCAAGCTGTGCGAGGCGGTCTGCCCGGCGCAGGCCATCACGATCGAGGCCGAACCGCGCGAAGACGGCAGCCGCCGTACGACGCGCTACGACATCGACATGACGAAGTGCATCTACTGCGGCTTCTGCCAGGAAGCCTGTCCGGTCGATGCCATCGTCGAAGGTCCGAACTTCGAATACGCAACCGAAACCCGCGAGGAGCTGCTCTATGACAAGGCCAAGCTGCTCGCCAATGGTGACAAGTGGGAGCGGGCAATCGCCGCGAACCTTGAAGCCGACGCACCCTATCGCTAACCGCGCCGCAACCGAATCCGGGGCATCATGATCCAGACTTTCGCCTTTTACATGTTCGCGATCATCGTGATTGCTTCCGCCGTGATGGTCATCACGGCGCGCAATCCGGTGCATTCGGTCCTGTGGCTCATCCTGGCATTCTTCAATGCCGCCGGCCTGATGGTTCTCGTCGGTGCGGAATTCATCGCGATGCTGCTGGTCATAGTCTACGTCGGTGCAGTCGCCGTGCTGTTCCTGTTCGTCGTCATGATGCTGGACATCGACGTCGCGGCGATGCGCGCAGGGTTCATCAAGAACTTCCCGCTCGGCATCGTGGTGGCGCTGGTGTTGCTCGCGGAACTGGTTCTCGGGATCGGTGCCTACAACGTTGGCGCGATCGAGCTTGGCACGCCTGCTGCCGCAGACGCACCGGCGATGGCCGAAAGCAATACTGCGGCCATCGGCGCGTTGCTCTACACACGCTATATCTTCCTGTTCGAGGCGGCAGGCATCGTGCTTCTGGTCGCCATGATCGGCGCAATCGTGCTGACGCACCGCCCGTCCAAGTCGAAGCGCGGCCAGCAGGATATCGGCAAGCAGGTCCGCCGCCGTCCCGACGAAGCGACCGTCATGAAACAACCCGAAGTGGGCAAGGGGATCGAACTGTGATCGCCATCGAACACTATGTCATCGTCAGCGCGATCCTGTTCGTGCTGGGCGTGCTCGGCATCTTCCTCAACCGGAAGAACATCATCGTCATCCTGATGGCGATCGAGCTCATCCTCCTTGCGGTGAACATCAACCTCGTCGCCTTCAGCGCTTTCCTCGGCGATCTGGTCGGGCAGGTCTTTGCGATGTTCGTTCTGACCGTTGCCGCTGCCGAAGCGGCCATCGGCCTCGCCATTCTCATGATCTACTTCCGTGCACGCGGCACCATTGCGGTCGACGATGCGAACCGGATGAAGGGATAAGCACCAGTGCAGACCTCCATTCTCGCCATCGTCTTCCTGCCGCTGCTCGCCTCGATCGTCGCGGGCCTGGTCAACAAGAGCGCGCCGAGCGTTTTCGCCAAGAGCGTCACGACCGGCGGCCTGTTCATTTCCTGCCTGCTGAGCTGGCCGATCTTCATCAGCTTCTGGACCGGCAACGCCGAAGCGACTGTGGTCCCGGTCCTGACCTGGGTCCAGTCCGGCGCGCTCAGCTTCGACTGGGCGCTGCGGGTCGATACGCTGACTGCAGTCATGCTGGTGGTCATCACGACCGTCTCCGCGCTCGTCCATCTCTATAGCTGGGGCTATATGGAGGAAGACCCGGACCAGCCGCGGTTCTTCGCCTACCTTTCGCTCTTCACCTTCGCCATGCTGATGCTGGTGACCGCCGACAACCTCGTGCAGATGTTCTTCGGTTGGGAAGGGGTGGGCCTCGCCAGCTACCTGCTGATCGGCTTCTGGTTCAAGAAGCCCAGCGCAAATGCTGCCGCGATCAAGGCATTCGTGGTCAACCGCGTCGGCGACCTTGGCTTCATGCTCGGCATCTTCGGCACTTTCTGGGTGTTCGGCACGGTCTCGATCCCTGAAATCCTCGAAGCCGCTCCCGGCATGAGCGGGGCGACCATCGGCTTCCTCGGCATGCGCGTTCACACGATGGACGTGCTGTGCATCCTCCTGTTCATCGGTGCGATGGGCAAGTCGGCACAGCTCGGCCTGCACACCTGGCTTCCGGACGCGATGGAAGGCCCGACCCCCGTGTCGGCGCTGATCCATGCCGCGACCATGGTGACCGCCGGCGTGTTCATGGTCTGCCGCCTTTCGCCCATGTTCGAGACTGCTCCGATCGCGCTTGGCATGGTCACATTCGTCGGTGCCGCTACCTGTATCTTTGCCGCGACCGTCGGCACGACGCAGTGGGACATCAAGCGGGTCATCGCCTATTCGACCTGTTCGCAGCTCGGCTACATGTTCTTTGCTGCCGGCGTCGGTGCCTATGGCGCGGCCATGTTCCACCTGTTCACGCATGCCTTCTTCAAGGCGCTGCTGTTCCTCGGTGCAGGTTCGGTCATTCACGCGATGCACCACGAACAGGACATGCGCTATTACGGCGGCCTGCGTAAGCACATCCCGCTGACCTTCTGGGCGATGATGATGGGGACGCTGGCCATTACCGGCCTCGGTATCTACCATCTCGGCGTTGGTTTCGCCGGCTTCTGGTCGAAGGACGCGATCATCGAAGTCGCCTTCGCGCGCGGCACCGAACTCGGCAACTTCGCCTTCTGGATGGGCGTGTTCGCCGCGCTGCTGACCAGCTTCTACAGCTGGCGCCTGATGTTCCTCACCTTCTGGGGCAAGCCGCGCTGGATCGAGAGCGAGCATATCCAGCACACCGTCCACAAGACGCCGGAGCAGGCGGGCGAGGACACCACGGGTGGCTATCACCCGCATGAAAGCCCGCTGACCATGCTGGTGCCGCTCGGCATCCTGTCGATCGGTGCGATTGCCGCAGGCCAGGTCTTTGCGCCTGCCTTCCTCGATAGCGCGGAATTCTGGGGCGGCTCGATCTTCTACAACGAAGCCCTGATCCACGCGATGCACGCGGTGCCTTACGCCGTGAAGTATGCGGCGCTGATCGTCATGCTGATCGGCCTTACGGTGGCCTGGTTCGCCTACATCAAGGACACCTCGATCCCCGGCAAGGCTGCCGAGCAGCTCGGCCCGATCTACCGCTTCCTCTACAACAAGTGGTATTTCGACGAGCTCTACCACTACCTCTTCGTGGTCCCTGCCTTCTGGCTGGGCCGCCAGTTCTGGAAACTCGGCGACATCGGCACGATCGACCGCTTCGGCCCCAATGGCGTGGCCTGGGTGGTCGAGAAGGGCGCGGTCGGAGCGAAGAAGTTCCAGACCGGATATCTCTATAGCTATGCGCTGGTGATGCTCCTCGGGCTTGTCGCCGCCGTCACCTGGGTGCTGTTCTGATGGAGTTCCCCATCCTCTCGCTCATGCTTGCCGTGCCGCTGATCGGTGCGATCGCCTGCCTGTTCCTGAATGCCGGTAGCGCCCGGATGGTCGCGCTGTTCGCGACGCTGTTCAACCTGGCGCTCGGCATCCTGCTCTGGATCAACTACGATATCGGCGGGGCACAGTGGCAGTTCACCGAACGGGCAGAGTTGTTCGCGGTGTTCAGCTATGCGCTGGGCATCGACGGCATCGCCCTGATGCTGATCATGCTCAGCGTCTTCCTGATGCCGATCTGTATCCTCGCCAGCTGGGATTCCATCACCAAGCGCGTCGGCGAATACATGGCTGCCTTCCTGCTGATGGAAGTTCTGATGATCGGCGTCTTCGCCGCGCAGGACCTGTTCCTGTTCTACATCTTCTTCGAAGCCGGCCTCATTCCGATGTACCTGATCATCGGCGTCTGGGGCGGCGATAACCGCATCTACGCCTCGTATAAGTTCTTCCTCTACACGCTGCTCGGCTCGGTCCTGATGCTGATCGCGATGTTCTGGATGGTGAACGAGGCGGGGACCACTGACATCCCGACGCTGATGCAGTACGATTTCCCCGTCGGCGCGCAGTTCTGGCTGTGGCTGGCATTCTTCGCCAGCTTCGCCGTGAAGATGCCGATGTGGCCCGTGCACACCTGGCTCCCCGACGCGCACGTCCAGGCACCTACCGCCGGTTCGGTGATCCTTGCCGGCGTCCTGTTGAAGCTCGGCGGTTACGGTTTCATTCGCTTCAGCCTGCCCATGTTCCCCGACGCGAGCGCGGATCTGGCTTGGCTGGTCTTCGCCCTGTCCATGGTCGCGGTGATCTACACCTCGCTCGTCGCGCTGGTGCAGTCCGACATGAAAAAGCTCATCGCCTATTCCTCGGTCGCCCATATGGCGATCGTGACAGTCGGCCTGTTCGCCTTCAACGTGCAGGGCATCGAGGGCGCGATGATGGTCATGCTCGGCCACGGCCTGGTTTCAGGCGCGTTGTTCCTGTGCGTCGGCGTGATCTACGACCGCCTGCATACGCGCGAGATCGCGCGTTACGGCGGCCTGTCGATCAACATGCCGAAGTATGCGCTGTTCTTCCTCCTGTTCACCATGGCCTCAATCGGCCTGCCGGGCACCAGCAACTTCGTCGGCGAGTTCCTCGCGCTTGCCGGCATCTACAAGGTCTCGACCTTCGTAACGCTGGTCTGCACTACCGGTATCATCCTGGGCGCTGCCTACATGCTTTATCTCTACCGCCGCGTGGCATTCGGCGAACAGGTCAATGCCGACGCCGCCCGCATGCCCGACCTCAACGCACGCGAATGGGCTATGCTTGCCCCGATCGCTGCAGCCGTGCTGTGGATGGGTGTCTACCCGGAAAGCTTCCTCGCTCCCATGCGGCAAGACATCGCAGCGCTCGAAGCGCGGCTCGCCAGCGTAACTCCGCAGTATGACAGCGCACTGAAGGTCGGCACCCCGAAGGAGCATAACGCGAACTTCATTGCGGGCGAGCACGGATCGGAGGGAGAGCACTGATGTCCTACGCTACTTCCCTCTACCTCACCGGCGCAGAAATCGGCCTTTCCGTTGCCGGCCTCATCCTGCTCCTGGTCACTGCATGGACCAGCCGTGACGCTGCCCGCGGCATCACGATCGCGGCTGTGGCGGCTCTGGTCGGCGCGCTGGCATTCTCAGTGTCGCTGTTCGACGGCGGTGTGGGCGCGATGGCCTTCCATGGCCTGTTCCGCGTCGATGCTTTCTCGCTCTTCGCCAAGGTGCTGATCTTTACAGCCACCATCGCGTGCCTGATTGTCGCTCCACATTACTTCGGCGAGCGCGGCGACTACCGCGGCGAGTATCCGGTCCTGCTGCTGTTCAACGCAGTCGGCATGAGCATGATGGTGTCGGCAACCGACCTGCTGACGCTCTACGTCGGCCTCGAGATGTCGAGCCTTTCGTCATACGTGCTCGCAAGCTTTGCGCGCCGCGACGACCGTTCGAGCGAAGCGGGCCTCAAGTACTTTATCCTCGGCGGTCTTGCCTCGGGCATCATCCTCTACGGCATCAGCCTCGTTTACGGGTTTACCGGAGCGACGGGTTACGAAGCGATCCGAATTGCCTTCGATGGCAATTTCTCGACCGGCGCGCTGTTCGGTGTGGTGTTCGTCCTTGCTGGTTTCGCCTTCAAGATTGCCGCTGTCCCGTTCCACATGTGGACGCCCGACGTTTACGAAGGCGCCCCGACTCCGGTCACCGCATTCTTCGCAAGCGCCCCGAAGGTCGCTGCCGTGTCGATGCTCGTGCGCATGGCAATCGTGCCGTTCGGTGGCGAAGTTGCAGCGTGGCAGCAGATCGTCATTTTCGCCGCACTCGCATCGATCGTGGTCGGCGCACTTGGTGCCATCGGCCAGCAGAACCTGAAACGATTGCTTGCCTACTCGTCGATCAACAACGTCGGATTCATCCTGATCGGCCTTGCAGCAGCTACGCCGGAAGGTGTGGCAGGCGTCATGGTTTACCTCGCCATCTATGTCTTTATGACGATCGGCAGCTTCGTAGCGCTCCTCATGCTACGGGACGAGCAAGGCAATGCCCTGTCGACCTTCGACGACATCTCGGGCCTATCGACCACCAGCCCCGCGCTCGCGTGGTGCCTGCTGGCGCTGATGTTCAGCCTTGCGGGCATTCCGCCGCTGTTCGGCTTCTGGGGCAAGTTCGTGGTCTTCCAGGCTGCGGTACAGGCCGACATGATCCAGCTTGCTGCAATCGGTATCGCGGCCAGCGTGATCGGTGCCTTCTATTACATCAAGTTCATCAAGGTGATGTTCTTCGATGAACCGAAGGGTGCTGCTCCCGCCAAGGCCCCGACCTCCCACTGGGTGGTGCTCGGCCTGAGCGTTCTGGTGATTTCGCCCCTGGGCTATTTCCTGACGCCTTGGCTTGGTGACATTGCTGCCGCAGCAGCGCAGGCACTGTTCCAGTTCGCTTGATCGAGGTTCTGGCCGAAACCGGCTCTACTAATGCCGATCTGATTTCGCGCCTCCGCGATGGCGAACGCGTGGCGGAGGGGCACTGGTTAGTGGCCGACCGGCAGATGGCCGGGCGAGGCAGGCAGGGTCGAAGCTGGTTCGATGGCGGCGGCAATTTCATGGGGTCGACCGTGGTTCACTGCCTTGCGCAGGATCCGCCCGCGGCGAGCCTGGCGTTTTGCGTCGCGCTAGCGGTCTATGAGGCCGTACTCCCGTTTGTGCCTAACCCTGCGGACCTCGCGCTGAAATGGCCGAACGACCTGATGCTGGGCGGGGCCAAGCTGGCGGGCATCCTGCTCGAACGCGAGGGTGATGCGGTGGTCGTCGGAATAGGGGTCAATCTGGCTGCTGCGCCCGACTTGCCCGATCGCCGGACAACATCGATCGCGATGGTCGCACCCGCTCCTAACCGGGATCATTTCGCGAGCGCGCTTGCCGACCAGTTCGCGGTTGAGCTTGACCGCTGGCGCACTTTCGGCCTCGAACCGCTCACGCGCCGCTGGATGGCAGCCGCCCATCCTGTTGGGACGCCGCTTCGGGTCCATCCTCCGGGCGAGGATGCGATCGAAGGAGCCTTCGCAGGACTGACCGAAGACGGCGCGTTGATGCTGCGCTTGCCCGGAGGGCGAATTCGCACCATTCATGCAGGTGACGTAATGCTCGCGAGAGAGGAGGGCTAGACCATGCTGCTGGCAGCCGATGTCGGAAATACCAATGTGGTGTTCGCCCTGTTCGATGGCCGCGCGATCAAGGCGCGTTGGCGCATTGCGACCGATCCTCGGCGCACCGGCGATGAATACGCCGTTTGGCTCCTGCGCCTGCTCGAGCTCGAAGGCTACAAGCGCGAAGATATCACGCGCATCATCATCGGCTCGGTTGTCCCGCGTTCGATCCACAACCTCACGGTCCTGTCCCAGAAATACTTCGGTATCGAACCTCTGATCGCAGGTCAGGACGAGGCGCAGTGGGGCATCACCATCGACGTCGACGAGCCGCGCAGTTTGGGTGCGGACCGCGCGCTCAATACCATTGCCGCGCACGAGAAATACGAAGGCGACCTGATCGTCATCGATTTCGGGACTGCGACCACGATCGACGCCGTCGATTTCACTGGCGCCTACAAGGGCGGGATCATCGCGCCCGGCATCAACCTGTCGCTCGATGCGCTGGTCGGCAATACTGCCAAGCTTCCGCGCATCGCCATCCGCAAGCCGGACAATAACAGCGTCATCGGCCGCAACACCGAAGACCAGATGCTGATCGGCGTGTTCTGGGGCTACGTCGCCCTGATCGAAGGTCTTGTATCACGCATGAAAAGCGAGATCGGCCGTCCGGCAAAAGTTGTCGCCACCGGTGGCCTCGCGCTCCTGTTCGACGAAATTACCGACCTGTTCGATGCTGTTGACAGCGATCTCACACTGACTGGTCTGGCCATCTTGGCCGAAAGGGCTTCCGCTTGAAGAAAGATTTCACTCCCGAAGACGAACTGCTGTTCCTGGCCCTTGGCGGGTCGGGCGAAATTGGCATGAACGTCAACCTGTACGGCTGCCAGGGCCGGTGGTTGATGGTCGATCTCGGCATGACGTTCTCGGGAGCCGAATATCCCGGCGTCGACCTGGTGTTCGCGGATCTCGAATTCATCGAGGAACGCGTCGACCAGCTCGAAGCCATCGTGCTGACCCATGCGCATGAAGACCATATCGGCGCGGTCCCGTACTTCGCGGCCGACCTCGGTGTGCCCATCTATGCGACGCCGTTCACGATGGAACTGGTCCGTCGGAAGCTGGAAGAGGCGGGCGTGCTGGGCGAAGTGGAACTCCACACCATTCCCGACGATCACGGCAGTTTCGAGGTCGGCCCGTTCGAGGTGACCTATATCCCGCTCGCCCACTCGATCGCGGAAGGCAATGCCTTGCTGATCGATACCCCGCATGGCCGCATTTTCCACACCGGCGACTGGAAGCTCGACGAAGACCCCATCATCGGGGAGCCCGCTACGGACGAGGAACTGACCCAGATGGGCGACGAGGGTATCCTCGCGCTCGTCTGCGACAGCACCAACGTCTTCAATCCCGCGCCGAGCGGTTCTGAAGGTGCAGTCTACAAGGGCCTTCTCGAAGAGGTTCAGCGTCACCCGGGTAAGCGGGTGCTGGTCACGACCTTTGCCAGCAATGTCGCCCGTCTCCAGACGCTGGGCGAGGTAGCGCGCGAAACTGGACGCCAGCTGTGCGTCGCAGGCCGTTCGCTCGACCGGATCATCGAGGTGGCACAGGAAAACGGCTATCTCACCGATTTCCCCGAGCCTGTCGATTTCGACACTGCGATGAGCTTGCCGCGTGGGGAACTGCTGATCCTCGCAACGGGCGGGCAGGGCGAGCCGCGGGCGGCACTGTCCCGGATTTCCGAAGACAATCATCCGCTGCAGCTGGTCTCCGGAGACGTGGTGCTGTTCTCCAGCCGCCAGATCCCCGGCAACGAGTTGTCTATCGGCGTCGTCCAGAACCGGCTTGCGTTGAAGGGCGTGACGATGGTCACCGACCGCCAGAGCATGATCCACGTGTCCGGCCATCCGGGCCGTCCGGAGCTCGAGGCGCTTTATGGTTGGCTTCGGCCCGAAGTGCTGGTGCCGGTCCACGGCGAGATGCGGCACATGCAGGAACAGGCAAGGCTTGGCCGTGCAAACGGCATACCTGCAGCGGTCTTCCAGCAGAACGGCGACATTGTACGTCTTGCGCCCGGCGCCCCCGGGGTCATCGCCCAAGTCAGGTCGGGGCGGCTTGTGCTCGATGGCGACATCATTGCACCTGCGGATGGCGAGGCGATGGTCATGCGTCGCCGCATCATGCACGAGGGCGTGATGATCGTGGCGCTGGACCGTAACCTGTCGGTCCAGATCGATAGTGTCGGGCTTCCGCTTGACGAGGATTACGGCGATTTCGTTGACGAGGCGAAGGAAGACGTGCGCAGTGCCCTTGCCAAGCTGAAGGGCAGGGACCGTTCCGATCGCGAAGCTGTGCACGAGGCTGCGCGCCTTGCCGCACGGCGCGCAGCGCAGCGCTGGTCCGGCAAGCGGCCGCAGGTGCGCGTGCTTCTTCCGGAAGAGGGTGAGTGACGACAATGGAATTGCCGATGCAGTGGACTTCGATCGTCGCGATCTATGTCCTGTTTTGGGTGGTCAGCGCCTTTGTCCTGCTTCCCTTTGGGGTTCGCACCGCCGACGAAACCGGTGCTGAGACGATACCGGGTCAGGCAGAAAGCGCCCCGGTCAATTTCCGCCCTGGACGAATTGCCATGCGCGCAACGATCCTGTCCGCGCTGCTGACCACGCTTTACGTCCTGAATTACGCCTATGGCTGGATCGAGGCCGAAGACTTGATCTTGTGGGGGCCGACCGTCCAGTAAAGCCTACTGGCGAAGGCGCTCCAGTGCCTGGGCCATCACCACGTAGAGCTTGCCCATGTCGCTCGACAGCAGGGTCACGCTCAGCGCATTGCCGTCGCGAGTGGACAGTAGGTTCCTCAGCATCGCTTCGAAGTCGTGGATGTAGCGGTTCACGTGCTCGCGGAAATCGGCATCCTCGTCGTAAAGCTCGGCAATCTCGCGGGCCTGGCCATTGTCGATCAGCTTGACCGCGCGGCGCGTGAAGATGCCGCGATCGCCGCGCAGATAGCTTGCCCAGGCGGTGTCGGTGACGTCCGTCGAAAGAGCCTTGGCGATATCGATGGAATTGGAGTTGAGGCTTTCGGTAATAAGAGCCACACGGCGTGCAAAATCGCCGTCGACGCTGTCGGTGATCTTGTCCTGCGCATGAGCGATACGTGCCTCGAGATTGACGGTGAGCTCGTTGAGGCGCGCCAGCTGGTCCCGCAGTTCCTTGGCGGATGAACGCGCGGCTTCGGTCGATCGCTGGCGAGCCTCGTCGAGACGGGCGAGAGCCTCGTCCGTATGCTCCGCCAGCGCCTTGTCTATCGCTTCGCTGCTACGTTCGCCGATGGACTTGGCTAGGCGGGCAATCCGCTCGGCGTCTTCGGTTTCTACGGCTTCGAGAGCAGTACGGGCCCTGTCCTCGAGTTCGGTGATCGAGGCGCTCAGTTCACCTTGCACGCGCTCGGCGAGCTGAGCGCTTTCGTCACGCAAAGCTGCGATCCCGGCACGCAGGCGCTCGACGCTGTCTACCTGCGCTGCGGCAGTTTCGCCGAAGCCCGACTGGAAATTCTCGAAGCTGTCGATGGCTTCGCGCGTCCTGCGTTCGATCTCTTCCATGCCTTGCGTGAGCTGGTCACCGGACTCGCGGGCCTGGTCAAGCAGCGAGCGGATGTCTGCAGTGCGCTGCTCGATATGTTCGAGCCGGTCTTCGGACGCCTTCATCGCCACGGGCAGGTCTTCGCGGCTGTGGCGCGCGCTGGCCTGGATCAGTTCGAGCAGGCGGACGCTGGCGTCGGTGAGGCGGGCGACTGCGGTATCGGTTCCGTCGAGCGCTTCACGGCTGCCGGACAGCTTGTCTGCCAGTCTGGTCACGGCTTGGTCGAGATCTTCTCCGGCCTCGCGACCCTGCTCGCGCACGGTGTCGAAGGTGGAGCCGAGCGCGGCGACCTTTTCTGCCAGCGCTTCGCTTTCTTCGGTCAGCCTTTCCAGCTGCGAGCGGTGGGCTACTCGACGCGCTTCCACGGCCTCGTCGATAGCCGCCAGCTTCAGCTCGAGGTCGCGCGCAATGTCATCCTGTGCACCGCGCAGCGCAGCAAGACGTTCGCTAGTAGCATTGTCGAGCGAGGTACCATGCGCATCGATCTTGGCATTGATGGTTTCGGCCCGCTCGTAGAGGACTTGCACGCGTTCTGTTGCGGCTTGGATGACGGCCGCATCCATGCGCTCGATTTCCGAGATCGCATCGGTGAGGCGCTTCCTGAGGCCTTCCACCTGTCCGGTCCATGCCTCGAGAGCGTGCTCCTCACCCTTGCGAATGGAGCCCGCAAGCTGGGCTGCTTCGACACGCAGCCCTGTGAATCGGTCGCGCATCGCGGCGAGAGCGAGTTCCTCTTCGGCACTGGCCGTTTGCTGTGCTTCTGCCAGTTCGCTGCGCAGCGCTTCCGAGCGCGCACGGATTGCCGCCAGCGCCTCGATTTCGCGCGCGTCGAGTTCTGCGCGTGCTTCCTCGCTGGTTTCGCGCAGGGCTGCGAAGCGTTCATCGCCGATGCGTTCGAGGTCGGATGCCTGGGCGGTAAAGGCTTCGAGGGCCTCGTCGACGCGGGTCTGGAGCGATTTCACCTGCCGTTCGCTCGCAGCGCCGAATTCGTTGAGCCGCTCGAAGCCGGAAACCAGCTTGTCGAGCTGTTCCTGCGCACTTCGGCCAGCGCCGCCGATCTGGTTGGACACGTCCTTCGCGGAATTGGCAATGACGGGCAGATTGTCGCGCAGGCGCGTCATGTTCTCGAGCGCGGTGGCGCTGACGGTGGCGATCTGGTCGACTTGGTGCCCGTTATCGAGAACGAGGCCCTGCAGCTTGTCCGCATGCTCGGAAAGACGCTCGCTCGCCGAGCGGCCGAGGAATTCGAGTTCGCGCGACTGGCTGCCGAGAAATTCGCGGGCAAGGCTGAGTTCGCGGTTCACCACGGCGAGCCTTGCTTCTAGGCGGGCGGATTCTTCGGCCAGCGATCGGGAAACCTCACCGAACCTGCGCGCCTCCACGGTCGAGTTGCGGCGCGTAAGAATCCAGAGAGAAACGATCAGGAGAACTGGGACCGCCCACGCGGAAATCCAGTCGCTCCACTGCTGGATTGTACCGCCGGCAAGGATTTCCGCGCGGTTGGCGTAACCGAAGAAAGCCGTCCAAGCCGCCGTCGCAAGACCCGCGATGGTCGGCACGATCCAGCCCCGGCGAGACATCGCTACGGGTTCGTCCTCTTCCCATTCCTCGAACTCGACCACTTCGTCCTGCAATTCGAGCGTTTCGGGCTCTGCGTGCTGGATGGTTTCGCCTTCGACGACGGTGATGTGCGATCGCTTCCTCATGCGAGGAAGCTACCACGTTTGGGCCATCCTTAAAGCCTATTTAACCCTCGGGCCGCTATTAGGCCGGATCATGGCCTATCATTCTGCCAGTTTCGACAGTGCCTTAGCGAGCGCAGCGGGGGAGGATCCCCAGCTCGCGGCGGAGTTGCGCGCGGCGTTCAAGGACAGTCTCGAACAGCGGCTCGACCTGCTCAAGAGGGCGCGGTGTGACGCTAACTGGTACCAGGCGGCGGAGCGGCTCCGTGGACTTGCGGCCAGTTTCAGCGCCGATGAACTGATCGAGCTCGCTGAAAATGCGCTCGAGGCAGCGCCGGGCGAACCCACCGTCGTGCGCGATATCGAGGCCTTTTCCGAAGAATTCGGGGAATAGGGCACCGGACCGGAAGCGGCTCCTTTGCAGCGGGCACCATGCTGCCTAAGGTGGGGTGCCTGACTTTTCGGAGTTGTCTGCCCCCGTGCGTATTGCCCTGCTGTCCATACTCGATCGGGATCCCGCTCCCGGGAGAACGAGGCCGGCCTTCCTGCCATTTGCAGGTGCGCGGGTGGTCGAAAGGCAGCTGGACCTCGCATTGTCGCTCGGTTGCGAGGCGATCGCCTGTCTTGCTGACGGGATTGGACGCGAAGTCATCGAGCTACAACACAGGGCGGAAAGAGCGGGCGCACGTTTCATCGCGATACGGGAACCCGGCAAGCTCTCGGGACTGGTCACCGCGAATGACGAATTGCTCGTCATCGCCTCGGGCGTCCTGCCTGACCCCAACTTGGTGGAGAAATTGCTGGCAAAGCCGGGAGTGATCGCTTTTCCCGCCGACGTCGCTGTGCCGTTGGGCTTCGAGCGGATCGATCCCGAGTTTGCATGGACCGGGGTAGTCCTGACCCGCGGCAATCTCGTCGAGCGACTGACCGAATTGCCATCCGACATCGATGTACCGTCCTCGCTCATGCGCTTGGCATTGCAAACGGGTGCGCAGCTCGTTCCTGCAGAAAGGCGGGTTCTGGACGATGGGGACTGGACGATTGATGCCAATCCCGAAGAACTCAAGGCCCGTGAAACGAGATGGATCGAGGCCCAGCGGGAGAAAATTCCGTTCACCGCTCCCGGTATCGCTGTCGCGGAACGCGCCGGAACACGCCTGGCGCGCGACATCGTCGGCAAGAAAAGCGAAACTGCTCCGGCGGTGGTGGCGGCCGTGTTTGCGTTGGCTGCGGCATTTTCAGCTTGGCTTGACCTTCCGGTCCTTGGCTTCGGGTTTCTGGCGACGTCCGCATTCTTTTCGAGGGTCGCTCTCGTGATCGAACGCGTGGCCAGCAAGGGCGATACCCGGGCCAATCGTGGATCCTTTGTGAAATACCTCCAGTATCTTCATGATCCACTTATCATTTTCTTGATGTATGTTGCGTCGTCGCAGGAATCGGAGTGGGTGCGGTTGTTCGTCCCGGCAATGCTCGTCGGGTTGCTGCGCCTTGGCGAATGGCATGGAAGCGAGACTTGGCGCAGGACCTACGCCGACCGGATACTGCTCGGCGGTATCCTTTGCGGAGCGGCATTTTTTGGCCAAGCGGCAGAAGTTGGGGCGTTCCTGGCCTTGCTGGTGCTGGTTTCCCGTTTTCTCACGGCCTTCCGTCAGCCCTAACTTCGAATTAACCACACGGCTGCTACGCGCGGGAATATGACTATGGCGCAAGACAGGCCCGGAAAGAACGCTGAAACGCAGGCGGAATTGCGCGCCGCTCTCGCGAGCGGTCAGCAGGCGCTCGACCGCATCGAGCCGATACTGGGCCATCTCTTGTCTTCGCCGGACCATTCGCTGTTCAGCGACGAGATCGTCGCGCGCCTCCGCGGAATGCTGAACGACATCGCCTGGCAGGTTCTCCGCGTGCAAGCGGAGGCGACCGGTCAGTCGGGACGCGAGGCATTCGCAGAGCGTCACGGCGAAGCGCTGGCTGCGCATTTCCAGCGATGCGGGGCGGTGCTGACCCATTGTCACGCACTCGCGGTGGAATGGCAGCTCACCGAACGCTTGGAGGCGACAGGCGGCCTGGACCCGGTACTGTCTCCCGTGCTCCAGGAACTCATCGCCGATGAAGATCCTGGAGTGGCTAGCACGGCCATGTCCGCACTTGCTGCACAGGCGCGCTTCGCGCAGGCCCAGCGGCGGATGGAACTCCCGCTTGCAGAACTGCCGGGTGACCTGTTCCACGAGGTGCTGCTGTCTTGGCGGAGCTATAATGGCGAGCGCGTTTCCGATGCTCTGACCCGGGCTGAAGGGAAGATGCGCGCGAATTTCGACGAAAGCGCCAGTCGCCTGGCCCTGTTCGCCCGTCTAATTGCCAGCATCGGTGGCCAGGCGCTCGACGCGCTGGTCCCTGACCGGGCAGGGGCCGGACTGTTCTTCACGGCGCTTGCCGCAAGGTCCGGTCAAACGAGGGCAGAGGCGGTGCTTTCGAGCAATTACCGGCAGGTTCCGAGGCTAGCCCTAGGGCTGCGTGCCGCGGGACTACCGGCGAGCAAAGTCGACGAGGTGCTGTTGAAGCTGCATCCGCAGGCGGCGCCGATTGCCGATCTCGACCTTGTCAGCGAAGGAGAAGCGCGCCGAATGCTCGCCGATGTGCAGGCGGAGGTGGGCGCGTGACCGTCGCGACAAAACATATCGCTCAAGGGCTGACGGACGCCGAGGACCGGCTGATCGAAGCCGATGGGCCGCTCTACGCGCTGCAGAAGGCTTGCGGCGGTGGGAAGGGGACCACGCTCGCCATACCCGAACTGCTGATGCTGGTCGGAAAAGCGCGCAGCTTTGGCCTCCGCCTTGCCCGCCAGTTCGAGGCTGTCGACGAAGATTCGCGTATTACAGCGTGGGCGGAGATTCGTCCCCTCGATGGCGGGAAAGACGGTTGCGAGATTGTCATCGAGAGTTGGCAGGCCGAGCCGCTCCCTCCTGAAAATTCTATCGATTCCGACCGCCGGAAAGTAGAGATCAACCGTCATCTCGCAGAATGCACCGCACGTCTCGATCCGGCCCAGCGCTTGCTTTCCCTTGAGACCGAGGCACCCGATCTCGCAGGTTTGCAGGCCAAGGTTGCCGGTGCGCTTGGTAAGCCGTGGACCGATCTCGTCGAGATCGAGGGCAGTTCGCACGAACAGCCGATGCACTGGCGTCTGCTCGACGGTGCGCATTGCCGCGTGCCGGGATCGAAGCGGTTGTGGACGGCACACCTGGAGCCGCTCGGCCAGCCTACGCCCGGCAGCGCAGGATTCGTTTTGCATTTGAGTGCAGAAACGCCGCTGGCCGACCTCCCTGCCGAAGCGGCACCCGACACGCCGTCACTCGGCCGCGACCTTACGCCGGTCCTGCGCCAGCCGATCAATCGCATCATCGCCAACGCAGAGACGATCCGCACCAAGCTCGCCGGACCGATCGCAGACGAATACAGCCAGTACGCCGCCGACATTGCCAGTGCCGGACAGCATCTTCTCGCGCTGGTCGACGATTTGTCCGATCTCGAGGTCGTCGAATCGGATGATTTCGTTACCGAGCCCGACCGGATCGAACTCGCAGATGTCGCCCGCCGAGCTTGCGGCATTCTCGGGGTCAGGGCCCGGGAACGCGGAATTACCCTCGTTCCGCCGGCCGAGGGCGAGAGCCAGTTGGCGATTGCAGAGTTTCGCAGGGTCCTGCAGATTTTGCTCAACCTCGTCGGAAACGCCATCCGCTACTCGCCGGAAGACAGCCAGGTCTGGATCAGGCTGGACCGCATCGGATCACGCGCGATGATTACTGTGGCCGATCAGGGCCACGGCCTCGACGAGGACCAGCAGGTTCGCATTTTCGAGAAATTCGAGCGCCTCGGGCGCAGCGGCGACGGCGGCTCGGGCCTTGGACTTTATATTTCGCGGCGGATTGCCCGTGCGATGGACGGCGACCTCACCGTGGAGAGTGCGCCGGGTCTTGGTGCGCGATTCACGCTTTCGGTTCCGGCTGCGGATGAGATGCGCAGCGCGCCGCGCGAGGACCGGCCGGCGGACGGCCCCGACTTCAAGTAAAATGAAAAGGGGCGCCGAAGCGCCCCTGATCGCATTTCGTGATGGCAGCGCTCAGCGCTTGTCCATCGGGATGTAATCGCGCTCCGTCGGACCAGTGTAGAGCTGGCGCGGGCGGCCGATGACCTGGCCGGGATCGGAGATCATCTCGTTCCACTGCGCCACCCAGCCCACGGTGCGGGCAAGTGCGAAGAGCGCGGTGAACATTGTGGTCGGGAAGCCGATCGCCGAGAGGATGATGCCCGAGTAGAAGTCCACGTTGGGGAAGAGCTTCTTTTCGCGGAAGTAATCGTCGTTGAGAGCGATTTCTTCCAGCTGAAGGGCGGTCTCGAACACCGGATCCTTGACGTTCAACGCCTCGAACACTTCGCGCACGGTCTTCTGCATGACCGTCGCGCGCGGGTCGTAGTTCTTGTAGACGCGGTGCCCGAAGCCCATCAGGCGGAACGGATCGTTCTTGTCCTTCGCACGCTCGATATAGTGCTTGATGCGATCGGGCGTGCCGATTTCCTGCAGCATGTTGAGCGCTGCTTCGTTCGCGCCGCCATGCGCGGGGCCCCAGAGGCAGGCGATGCCGGCCGCGATGCAGGCGAACGGATTGGCGCCCGACGAACCGGCGAGGCGCACGGTCGAGGTCGAGGCGTTCTGTTCATGGTCGGCATGGAGGATGAAGATCCGGTCCATGGCGCGTTCGACAGCCGGGTGGATTTCATATTCCTCGGCCGGAACGCCGAAGGTCATGCGCAGGAAATTGCCGGTGTAGCTCAGCGAGTTCTTCGGCTGCAGGAAGGGCTGGCCGATCGAGTACTTGTAAGCCATCGCCGCAATGGTCGGCATCTTTGCAATCAGGCGGTGCGAGCTGATCTTGCGGTGCTCGGGATCGGAAATGTCGGTGCTGTCGTGATAGAATGCCGACAGGGCGCCGACCACGCCGCACATGATAGCCATGGGGTGCGCATCGCGGCGGAAACCCTGGTAGAATTGACGCAACTGGTCATGGACCATAGTGTGGCGCGTGATCGTGTAGTCGAAATCCGCCAGTTCATCCTGGTTCGGCAGTTCGCCGTTCAGGAGCAGGTAGGCCACTTCCATGAAGCTGGAATGTTCGGCCAGCTGGCCGATCGGATAGCCGCGGTGAAGGAGAACACCTTCTTCGCCGTCGATATAGGTGAGGGCGCTTTCGCAGCTTGCCGTCGACTTGTAACCCGGATCGTAAGTGAACTTGCCGGTCGTTCCGTAAAGCTTGCGGATGTCGATGACGTCCGGCCCGACGCTTCCCTCAAGCACGGGGAAGGTCTGGCTCTGTCCGCCCAGATCGAGTGTTGCCTGTTTGTCGGCCACGCGTGTCTCCTCAGTCAGTCTTTTACCTGGCACCTGCCGGGGAGGCCTGCGCGTCGATCCGCGCGAGAGACTCCTCCTTGCCCAACAGGACCAGAACATCGAAAATTCCGGGTGACGTGGTTGTCCCCGTAAGTGCCGCACGCATGGGCTGCGCGAGCTTGCCGAGACCCAGTTCGAGCTCCTCGGAATACGATTTCGTAGTGGCTTCGAGAGCCTCGATTGTCCAGTTATTTTCCGCCTTTAGGCGCTCTGCAAGGCCGCCAAGTCGCTCGCGAGATTCATCGTCGAGCAGAGCTGCCGCCTTTTCGGTCATTTCGAGCGGCATCTTGGCGAAGAGAAACGCTGCACCTTCAACGAGTTCATGCGTGGTCTTCGCACGCGGTTTCAGGACCGGCATCGCCTGTGTCAGCAGGGCGACATCAGCCTTATTTCCTATGGCCTCGGCGACCAGCGCCGCCAGCCGCGCATCATCGGCTTCGCGGATGTAATGCGCATTGAGATTGAGCAGTTTCTTGATGTCGAAGCGGGACGCGCTCTTGCCCACGCCGTCGAGGTCGAACAGCTCGACCGCCTCGTCGCGGGTGATTTCCTCGCGGTCGCCGTGGCCCCAGCCAAGGCGCAGGAGGTAGTTGAACAGCGCTTCGGGCAGGACGCCTTCCTCGTCGCGATAGGCCTCGACGCCGATGGCACCGTGGCGCTTGGACATTTTCGCCCCGTCCGAACCGTGGATCAGCGGAACGTGCGCGTAGACGGGATCCGGCCAGCCGCCCTCGATGGCGTTCATCGCGCGGATGATCGGCAGCTGGCGGAACGCGTTGTTCAGGTGGTCATCGCCGCGGATGATATGCGTCACGCCCATGTCGTGATCGTCGACGACGACCGCGAGCATATAGGTCGGAGTGCCGTCTGCGCGCAGCAGGATGTAGTCATCGATCTCGGCATTCTGGACCGTGACTTTGCCCTGCACGGCGTCGTGGATCGTGGTTTCGCCCTCGGTGGGGACCTTGAGGCGGATCACGAAAGGCGCGCCGGCGGGCGCTTCGGACGCGTCGCGGTCGCGCCAGCGACGGTCGTAGCGCATGGGTTGCTTGTTGGCGCGCTGCTGGGCGCGCATCTCTTCCAGTTCCTCGGGCGTGGCGTAGCACTTGTAGGCGTGGCCCGCTTCAAGCAGTTGCATGGCGACTTCCGCGTGGCGCGTCGCGCGGTCGGACTGGAACAGCGGCGGCTCGTCGAAATCGAGACCGAGCCAGTCGAGGCCTTCCAGGATCTTGTCGATGGCTTCCTGCGTGCTTCGCTTGCGGTCGGTGTCTTCGATCCGCAGCAGGACCTTGCCGCCGTGGTGGCGTGCGTAGAGCCAGTTGAAAAGAGCGGTACGGGCACCGCCGATATGAAGAAAGCCGGTGGGCGAGGGGGCGAAACGGGTCACCACCTGCTGGGTGCCGGCGGTCGTTTCGGTTTCGCTTGCCATTAGCTCTTCTTTCCTTTCAAACACTTGCATGGCGATGCAGGGGACGCCTTTGGTGCCGTTCGGCGAACCCGGGAGTGGCGCCGATGTTGCAGTGCAGCGCCCTTGGCGCATACGCACTCTCTTGTCCAGAACGGCCGATGGGGCGGAGCGGTTTCTGGCCAGTCCCAAACAGGACCGGATGCCGTGGTTGACGGTGGCATTTGCGGCCGGAATCGGCGCGTGGTTCGCGCTTCCCGCGATGTCGCTCTGGTTTGTCGCCCTTGGCTCTGCTGGTGCTTTGGCAGGATTGGGATGGGCCTGCCTGAGAATGACCGGCCGTCCGGCAATCTCGATCGCTCTGCTTGCCACTGCCCTCGCATTCGCCCTGGGCATGAGCGTTATCTGGGCCAGGTCGGAAGTGGTCGGCACCGAGCCGATTGCAGCACCTGTCTTTGCCAAGCTGGACGGAACGATCCTCGAGCGGGAAGAACAGCCGGCACAAGGCCGCGTGAGGCTGGTGCTCGCAACCCGAGAGCCGGATACGGGTCGAGCCATCAAGGTCAGGATAAACGTCCCCTCCGCCTCGGACGATGCGGTTCTGAAGGAAGGCGCGAAGATACGGCTCGGCGCTCGCCTGATGCCGCCATCACCACCCATCCTGCCCGGCGCCTATGACTTCGCCCGGGCCGCGTGGTTCAAGGGCTACGCTGCGACAGGATCGCTTGCTGGAGGCATCGAGGTCGTAGCGGAGGCCCCGAGTAGGGAGGGGGGATCGCTTGCAAGTGCGCAAAGGCGTTTGTCGGCGCATGTCCGCAGCCGCGTGGACGGCTCGGCAGGGTCCATCGCAGCCGCCTTCGCAAGCGGGGACAGGGGCGGCATCCTGCTGGAGGACGAAGAGGCAATGCGCGATGCAGGGCTGACCCACCTCCTGTCCATCAGCGGCCTGCATGTCAGTGCTGTGATTGCAGCGGCGTATTTCCTTGCGCTCAAGATCCTTGCCCTGTGGCCGTGGCTCGCCTTGCGTGTGCGCCTGCCGCTGTGCGCTGCCGCAGTCGGGGCGGGGGCAGGCATAGCCTATACGCTGCTTACAGGAGCCGAGGTGCCGACCGTCAGGAGTTGTATCGGCGCAATGCTGGTTCTCGGGGCACTGGCATTGGGGAGGGAGCCCTTGTCGATGCGAATGGTCGCGGTTGCAGCGTTCTGCGTCCTGCTGTTCTGGCCCGAAGCTGTAATCGGCCCGAGCTTCCAGATGAGCTTTGCTGCGGTACTTGCGATCATTGCCCTGCACAATTCCGGGCCCGTGCAGCAGTTTCTCCGCCCGAGGGATGAAGCACTTGCGGCGAAATACGCACGCCGGGTGGCAATGCTGTTCATCACCGGTGCCGTCATCGAGATAGCCCTGACGCCCATCGTCCTGTTCCACTTTCATCGGGCAGGGCTCTACGGCGCCTTTGCGAATGTCGTGGGCATCCCACTGGTCACTTTCCTGTCGATGCCGCTCATTGCCCTGGCGCTGCTTCTCGATCTGGCGGGTCTGGGCGGTCCGGTATGGTGGCTAGCGGGCAAGTCGCTCGATCTCTTGTTGTGGATCGCCCATTTCACCGCTGCCCAGCCCGGAGCGGTGAAGCTGGTTCCGCAGATGGGAATGGGGACGATTGCACTCTTCGTCGGCGGTGCGCTGTGGCTGGCGCTGTGGCGGGGAAGGGTGCGGCTGTGGGGGTTGTTACCTGCCGCCGTGGGCGCGTTTGCGCTTGCGGTAACGCCTGCAGCCGACATCCTCGTGACCCGCGATGGTGCGGATTTCGGCATCGTAGATCAAGATGGTCAACTTCACGTACTGCGCAGCTCGCCGCTATCCTATTCGCAAACGAACCTGATCGAGCTGTCCGGCAGCGAGCACCCTCCGGTTCCGGTTCGAACCTACCCGGACTCGAGGTGCAGCGCTGATTTCTGCAGCCTCGTCGTCAACCGTAGTGAGCGTGAGTGGGTCCTGCTGGTGGCGCTCAACCTCCAGCGCATCGATGAGCGCCAACTAGCCGCAGCATGCGAGCTGAGCGATATCGTGATTGCCGACCGGTGGCTGCCCCGCAGTTGCCAGCCCCGATGGCTCAAGCTCGACGGTCGTTACCTGAACGAGAACGGGGGTACGGCGATCTACCTTGACGACAAGCGCGTAGCCGGCGTTGCCGATGGAAAAGGCGAGCATGGGTGGCAGCGTTTCGGGAGCGGGAGCCCCAAACAAGAAGGGCGCCAGCTTTCGCCGGCGCCCTGATTACCTTGATCCTTACTTGTCAGTGGTAACGACGCAGCAGTCCTGCGAGTTTTCCCTGAACCTGAACGCGGTTGGCTTCGTAGACCTGAGGTTCGTAAGCGCCGTTGGCCGGATCGAGCCGGACCATTGCGCCTTCGCGTCGCAGGTACTTGAGCGTGGCTTCCTCGTTATCGACGAGAGCGACGACGATTTCCCCGTCGCGTGCCGTTTCCGTGCGGCGGACCAGGGCGAAGTCCCCGTCGAAGATACCGGCCTCGATCATCGAGTCACCCGACACTTCGAGAGCGTAGTGATCGCCCGGGCCGAGGAGGGCGGCGGGTACTGGCATGCTCGACTGGCCTTCGATTGCCTCGATCGGAGCGCCAGCGGCAATACGGCCATGAAGCGGGATCTGGAGGACGTCGTTAGCCGGATCGGGCGCGACCGGTGCTGCCTTGTGCGCGGAAACCACCGCATCGTTCGCAGCAGCGACCGATGCCTTCGCGGCGGCGGGTGCAGTGACCGCATCTTCCGGGAGCTTGATCACTTCGAGCGCCCTGGCACGGTTCGGCAAACGGCGGATGAAGCCACGTTCCTCGAGCGCGGAGATCAGGCGGTGGACGCCAGACTTGCTCTTCAAATCGAGCGCTTCCTTCATCTCTTCGAAAGAAGGCGAAATGCCCGTTTCCCCGAGACGCTGCTGGATGAAGCGGATCAATTCATGCTGCTTTGCGGTCAGCATCGGTCACTCCCTCGTTCCTGTTCACATCATGCGAACGAATGTGGAACAATTAGGCAACCAATTTTCGCGAGTCAAGCAAGTCTGCGGTTTTTCGCGCCGAAATGGAGGAACAGGCGTTCCCGTTTCAGTCCTCGGCTTTCCAGTCGCCGGACTTGCCCCCGGTCTTTTCGACCAGGCGCACATCGGAGATGACCATCGATCGGTCGACTGCCTTTGCCATGTCGTAGAGCGTCAGCAGGGCAACGCTGGCGGCAGTCAAAGCCTCCATTTCCACGCCGGTCTTGCCGGCCAGGCCCGCCTTCGCAGTCACCGCGATATGGTCATCGGCGAGATGGAAATCGACCGTGACCGTATCCAGCCCGAGCGGGTGACAGAGCGGGATGAGTTCGCCGATGCGCTTGGCCGCCATGATGCCTGCGATCCTTGCGGTCGCGAGCGCATCCCCTTTGCCGAGGCTTCCCTCCGCAATGGCGGCGAGCGCCTCCGGTTTCATTATAATCCGGCCCTCTGCAGTGGCCGTGCGGCGCGTCGTCGGCTTCGCGGAGACGTCGACCATGCGGGCGGCACCCTTCTCGTCGAGATGCGTCAGTCGCGTCACGCTGCCTCTGCGCCGGTTCCGACCAGCAGCGCCTTCGTCGCCGTCTCGACATCCGCTTGCCGCATCAGGCTTTCGCCCACGAGGAAGCTGCGCACTCCCGAACGGGACAGGCGGAGGCAGTCGTCATGCGAGAAGATGCCGCTTTCCCCGACGATCAGCGAACCATCCTTCGCCAGCGGCGCAAGTCGCTCGGTCGTGGCGAGATCGGTTTCGAAGGTCTTGAGGTTACGGTTGTTTATCCCGACGAGCGGTGACTTGAGCGCTTTGGAGCGTTCCAGTTCCTCTTCGTCGTGTACCTCAACCAGTACGTCCATGCCGCGCTCCAGCGCCGCCTCTTCGATTTCTTGCATCGTGCTGTCATCAAGGGCGGCGACGATGATGAGGATGGCGTCTGCGCCGATCGCGCGGGCTTCGGCCACCTGCCATGGATCGACCATGAAGTCCTTGCGCAGCACGGGAAGCTCGCAAGCGGCACGTGCAGCCACGAGGAAATCCTCGTGGCCCTGGAAATACGGGGCATCGGTCAGGACCGAAAGGCAGCTCGCTCCGCCAGCCTGGTAGGAGCGGGCATGGGCCGCAGGGTCGAAATCGGCCCTGATCAGTCCCTTCGACGGAGAGGCCTTCTTGATTTCGGCAATCAGCCCGAAACCCCTCTCTTCCGCCTTGCGCAAAGCGGCGTGAAAGCCTCGCGGTGCGCTCTGCTCCGCTGCCATCGCATCCAGCGCATCGAGCGAATGCACCCGCTTCCGCTGGGCTACTTCCTCGCGCTTGGTCGCGCAGATTTCGTCGAGCTTGTTCATGCCGCTTACTTCGCCATCCCGATCCAGTCATGGAGAAGCTGGCGCGCCTTTCCGCTGTCGATTGCTTCCGCCCCGAGTTCGGCAGCTTCTGTCCAGTCGTCGCTCTTGCCGGCCACGAGGAAGGTCGCAGCCGCATTGAAAAGGACCGCATCGCGGTAGGGACCCGGTGCGCCAAGCAGCAGGGCCTCCAGCGCCTTGGCATTGTGCGCCGGATCGCCGCCGCGAATCGCCTCCACCGGCGCATAAGGCAGGTTCGCTTGGACCGCGGTCACGCGCCGCATCTCGAAATCGTTGCCGCGTACGTCTGCCAGCTCGTTGCCGCCGGCAAGGGACAGTTCGTCGAGGCCCTCGTCGCCCGAGGCGATGAACGTGCGTTCGGTGCCGAGCATGGCTTTCGCCTTGGCATAGATCGGTACATAGGCTGGCCGTGCAATGCCGATCAGCTGGCGGGTGACGCCTGCCGGATTGGAGAGCGGGCCCATGAGGTTGAAAATGGTGCGAACGCCGAGGCGCTGGCGGATGGGCTGGATGCGACCCATTGCGGGGTGGTGGTTCTTCGCGAATAGGAAGCAAATCCCGAGTTCATTCAATGTCTTCTCTGCGGTTCTTCCCGCAGCTTCCATGTCCAGCCCGAGCGCTTCGAGCGTATCGGCCGCACCGGATTTCGAGCTGGCCGCACGGTTGCCATGCTTGGCAACAGGCACGCCGCTTGCCGCAACGACCAGGCTGACCGCGGTCGAGACGTTGAGCGTGTGATGCCCGTCCCCGCCGGTGCCGCAGCAATCGACCGTGCCTTCGGGCGCATCGATCGGGATCAGCCGGGCACGAAGCGCCCGCGCAGCTCCGGCGATTTCCTCGGACGTTTCACTGCGGGCCGACATGTCGACGAGGAAGCGAGCGATCTCTTCTTCTTCGGTCTCTCCGTCGAGAATCCAGCCGAAGATCTCTTCTGCCTGGTCGGCGTCCAGATGGACGTCTGCGGTCGGCAATTGTTTCATGCCGGCACCTTTGCGTCGATCCCGCAGATCTCGAGGAAATTGGCGAGCAGAGCATGACCATGTTCGGTCGCGATACTTTCCGGGTGGAACTGGACCCCGTGGATCGGCAGTTCGTGGTGGCGGAAACCCATGACGCTGCTGCCGTCGAGGCCCGGCGTCTCGCTCTCGGCGTTCACGACGAGGACGTTCGGGATCTCCTCGACTACGAGCGAGTGATAGCGCGTCGCGGTGAAGGGCGAAGGCAGGCCCTTAAACAGCCCGCTTCCGTCGTGCGTCACCGCGCTGGTCTTGCCGTGCATGAGCCCACCGCGCACGACCTTGCCGCCGAAATGCTGGCCGATGGACTGATGCCCGAGGCAAACGCCGAGCAGCGGTTTTCCGCTTGCCGCGCAGGCCTGCACGAGATCGAGGCTGATGCCCGCTTCCGAAGGAGTGCAGGGCCCGGGTGAAATCAAGTATCCAGCGGCATCGCGCTCGATGGCTTCGGCAGCGGTGATCGCGTCATTGCGCACCACTTCGACCTTCGCCCCCAGTTCCATCAGGTAATGGACGAGGTTGAAGGTGAAACTGTCGTAATTGTCGACGACGAGGATGGTCCGGTTGTCGGTCATGTCAGGCGTCAATGGCGGGGCAGGGACTTCAGTTCAAGCAAGCAAAACAACTTGCTGTGTCACGCCTGCTTGCCTGCGAGTTTGTCGGTCGCACGCACAAGGCCGTCGACGATGCCGGGTTCGCCGGCGCTGTGACCTGCGTCGTGAACGATCCACAGTTCCGCTTCGGGCCAGGCTTTCTTCAGTTCCCACGCGCTGGTCGGCGGGGTGCAGATGTCATGGCGACCCTGCACGATGATACCGGGGATATGCTTGATCCGGTCGACGTTCCTGATCAGCTGCGCCTCTTCGAGGAAGAAGTCCTCGAGGAAAAAGCGAGCACAGATGCGCGCGAACGGCACGGCCTTGGCCGGGTCGGCAAAGCTGTCGAGCAGCTTCTCGTCGGGCAGCAGGGTGGCGACATTGCCTTCCCACAGCGACCATTCCCGCGCGGCCGCAAGGCGGATCCCCTCGTCGTCGCAGGTGAGCCGGTCGTAATAGGCCTGCACGAGGTCGCCCCGTTCGGCCTCGGGGATGAGGCCGGTGAAGTCGTCCCACTGCTCGGCCATGATTTCGCTAGCGCCGTAGCTGTAGAGCCAGTGCTTTTCCTTCTGGCGGGCGAGGAAGACGCCGCGCAAGACGATCTCGCTGGTGCGTTCGGGATGGGTCTGGGCATAGGCGAGGGCGAGCGTTGCGCCCCAGCTCCCACCGAAGACCTGCCATGTGTCGTGGCCGCACATTTCCCGGAGCCGCTCGATATCGGCCACGATGCGCCAGGTGTCGTTGTGCTCGATTTCGGCAAAGGGCAGCGACTTGCCGCAGCCGCGCTGGTCGAAGAGCAGCACGTCGTAAAGCTCGGGATCCCACTGGCGGCGGTGGTCGGGGCTCATCCCGCCGCCCGGGCCGCCATGCAGGAACACGGCAGGCTTCGCACCCGGCGTTCCGACCCGTTCGTAGTAAAGCGAATGACCTTCGCCGACATCGAGCATCCCGGTCTCGTAGGGTTCGATCTCGGGGTAGAGGGTGCGGCGTTCGTTACTCATCGTCTGCAACCTTCCGTTCCACCAGCACGATAGGACCGATGGGTGCGCCCGTATCGAGGCGATCGGTCGCGGGATTCCACAGGCCCGACACGCTCCCGTCGAGATAGAGCGCGTTCTTCACGCTCAATTCGTCGCGGAAGAAGCGGGCCAGCTTGCCGAAGGAAATCGGCGCGTTCGAGATGACGAAATGCGCCCTGCCGCGATCATCCACGCCGACCCCGTTCCGGATAGCGCGCGAAGGTCCGTCCTGCGTGATTTCGGGGTGAAGCTTCCCGCCGACGACCAGCATCGGACCCGACTGGGTACCGAATTCCGGGCGATCGGCGACATTGGCGAGGAAGTCGTCAGTCGTGCGGATTTCCCACTTGTCACCCGTGCCAAAGAAGACCCCGTTCGGCTTCATGTGGAAATTGCCATCGCCATCGGCAGTGTTGAGCGTCTTCAGCCGCTCCGAACCGCTTACGAAATAGCCGATCGGCTGCCCTTCGTCGTCATACATCCCGGCATTCATGGCGAAGGCCACGGTCGCGGGATCGCGGGTCGCCGAGAAGGCGGTGAGACTACGGAACGGACCTTGCCCGTCCGGCCCGAGGACCATGGCGACCCGGTGACGGGAAGGCACGGCAAGACAGTGGGTCAGCGAGGTATTCTCGAAGATGATCGAGCGGCAGGCGCTTTCCACCTGGCTTGCCACCGAAGGGGCATCGTTGGCTGCAGCCGTCGGCGTGGCGCCGGCCTGGCCGTCGATGCGCGTGCGCGTGACCGGCTCGCCCGCCTGCGGCGGTTCGCATGCGCTGAGAAGAAGGAGGGTAATTGCGACCGAAAAGTACTTCATTGTCCGTAACCGGGTTCCTGGGCAATGCGGACGGCTTCCTTGGCAGCCGCGAACAGAGCGCCAGCCTTGGCCTCGCATTCGCGTTGCTCGTAGGCGGGATCGCTGTCTGCGACGATTCCCGCACCTGCCTGCACATGCATGAGGCCATCCTTTAGGACGGCAGTGCGCAAGACGATACAACTATCGAGCGAGCCGTCGGGCGCAAAATAGCCGACACCGCCGGCATAGGGACCGCGCTTGGCCGGTTCGAGTTCGGCGATGATCTGGCAGGCCCTGATCTTGGGTGCGCCGCTGACCGTTCCGGCGGGAAAGCCCGCGAACAGCGCGTCGAGTGCATCGCATTCGGAATCGAGCTTGCCGACCACGTTGCTGACGATGTGCATCACGTGGCTGTAGCGTTCGACGGTGAAGCTATCGGTCACCTCTACCGTGCCGCTTTGCGCGACACGGCCCACGTCGTTGCGCCCGAGGTCAAGCAGCATGAGGTGTTCCGCCCGCTCTTTCGGGTCGGCCAGCAGCGATGCCTCTGCCTCGCGATCCGCTGCAGGTGTCGCGCCGCGCGGGCGTGTCCCGGCGATGGGCCGGATCGTGACCTGCTCGTCGCGCACGCGGACGAGGATTTCGGGGCTCGATCCGACGATCGCAAAACCCGGAAGGTCGAGGAAATAGAGGAAGGGCGAGGGGTTCACCCGTCGCAATGCGCGGTAAAGCGCGATCGGCGGCAGCTCGAACGGGGTCGTGAAGCGCTGCGAGAGCACGACCTGGAAGATATCGCCCGCGGCGATGTATTCCTTGGCTGCATCGACCATGCCTGCGAATTGTTCGGGCGGCATTGTGGGCTGCGGTTCGCAGGATGAAAGCGCGCCAGGCGCCTCCGACTGCGCCGGAACGGCCGACGAAAGGCGGGCAAGCGCGCTATCGATACGATCCGCTGCTGCCGCCAGCGCTGCGTCAACGCCGCTGTCCGAAGGCCAGATCGGTGCGATGCAGAAGAGCTGTTCCGTCAGATTGTCGAACACGAGCAGAAGGGTCGGACGCACGAACAGCATGTCCGGCACGTCTATTGCGCTGTCGCCCGCTGCCGGAAGCTTCTCGACCAGCCCGATCGTCTCGTAGCCGAAATAGCCTACGAGGCAGGCCAGTGCGGGCGGCAATTCTTCGGGCACGTCGATCCGGCACTCGGCAAGGAGGTTGCGCAAGGCGGCGAGCGTATCGGCCTCGCAGCCCTCGAACGTATCGCGGGAATACTGCCAGCTGCGATTGATAGCCGCCGAGTTGCCGTCTGCGCGGAACACGAGATCGGGGTCGAGGCCGATCAGGCTGTAGCGCCCGCGGACCTCGCCGCCTTCGACCGATTCCAGCAGGAAATCGCCGCGCCCTTCCTCGATCAGGCGCAGGCCGGCCCCGACCGGGGTTACCGTGTCGGAGACGATCTTGCGCCAGACGAGGGCAGGCTGCCCTGCTGCAAGAGCCCTACGCGCCCGGTCGGACCCTTCGAGCGATGGTCCCAAGACGAACCTCAGTTCGTCTCGCCGAGCAACTGGCGGCGAACCGCGGCAATTGCATCGGGATTGCGCTCGACGCCGACTTCGGCGCGCATGGCGGCCAGCATCTGCTGCGAATATTCCGCGGTCCAGCCCTGAGCGATCTGGAGCAGTGCCTGCTGGACCAGCGGGTCGTTTTCTTCGAGCTGGCCGAGCGAGATGTCTTCAAGCGACACGACGAACCATCCCTGGTCGCCATTGCCCTTGAGTTTCTTCGTCGAGCCTTCGGCCATGGCGAACATCAGCGCTATCGGCGCAGGCACGCTGGTATTGCCGAGGCGTGCCAGTTCCTCGCGGCTGAGGTTCACCGCCTCGGGCGCGGGGAGGGCGACCTTCTCTGCCGCCATCGCTGCAGCGAGGCTCTGGCCTCCCTGAACGCGCTTGAGGACGCGATCTGCCGCAGCCCTTGCGCCCTCGTTCCCGCGCGAGCGGCGCCATTCGGCAACTACGTTCTCGCGGATTTCGGCCAGCGGGGCGACCGAGGAGGGGGTGATCGACGAGACTTCGTAGAGCAGGAAGTTCTGGCCGTCGGGCAGGGCAGCGATTTCGGGTTCGCCTTCCTCGATCTGGAATGCGAAATCCAGCGTCGAGGCCAGCAGTTCGGGCGCGCGCTGGGCGGTTCCGTAAACGAAGCCAGAAGCGGTCAGCGGCTGCGTCGCGACGACATTAAGGTCGAGCTCTTCCGCCACTGCGGTCAGCGATGCACCATCGGCGAGGCGGTCCTCAATAGTAGTCGCCAGTTCGGCGATGCCGCGCTGGCGGTTACGCTCGCGAAGCACGTCGGCGATCTCGCTGCGAACACTTGCCACGGTCTTTGCCGGAACCTGCGTCACGTCATCGACGCGGGCGATATGCCAACCGAGCGGGCTGCGCGCAGGCGCGGTCAGGCCGCCTTCCGAAGCCGAGAAATAGGCATCGGCGACAGCGGCGCTGGCCTGTTCTCGGACATTGTCGCGCTCCTGGTCCGAAAGCTGGGCCGTGCGGAAGCCGGCTTCTGCAGCAGCTGCGGCAAAGCTCTGGCCGCCGCGGACGCGGTTGGCGATAGCTTCGGCGCCCTGCCGGGTGGCAACGATGACCTGCGTGAAATCGCGGGTTTCGCGGGCCGCGTAGTTTTCCGCGTTTTCCTTGAAGTAGGCCGCGATCTGGGCGTCATCGGGCTCGATACTTTCGCCCAGGGCCTCGCTGCCGAAGGTCGCATAGCGCAGCGTGCGCCGCTCGGGTCGGACGAAACGCGACTGGTTTTCGGAGTAGAACTTCTGGAGCTGTGCATCGGTCGGCGCGCCGGTCGGAGCGAAGGCAGCAGCCGAAATCACGGCGACCGAACCGCGGCGGCGCTCCTTGAACGTGCGGGCATAGGTCCGAGCAATGGAATCAGGGACCTTCGCGCCGTAGGCGGCCGGGATGATCGACTGGCGGAAGAACAGCGACGTGCGGATCTGGCTGCGCAGCTGCGCGTCGGTCAGGCTCTGAGTCTGGAGGAAGGCCTGGTAGGCTGCTTCCTCGAAATCGCCGCTGGGGCCACGGGCGCCGGGAATCTGGCGGATTTCGCTGTTGACGAGATTGCGACCTGCACGAAGGCCGTTTTCCTCGCCCCAGGCTACCAGCACGAAGCGGTCGATCAGGCCGTCCAGGATTTCGTCGAGCCCATTGTCTGCCAGTAGCGTCTGGATGGTCGCGTCGGGATTATCCTGCCGCGCCTGGCGGAGCGCCTCTGCGGCGCCATCGTTCAATTCGGCGGTCGAGATCTTCTCGCTACCGACCACTGCAACACGGTCGCCGCCCGCAACGCCGCCGAATGCGCCGGTGCTGGACACGTCCATGCTGGCGAAAGCGAAGCCGATCAGGCCGAGAAATGCGAGGGCGATGGCAAGGCCGACCTTCGTCTTGAAGAAATTCCGGAAAAAGGTGAGCATGACTTGCGGTCGGGCCTCTTCAGTGCTTTGGGGGCGCCCGCTTCCGGACGGGAAGCGGTGCGACACCGGTTCGAGCAGCGCGCTTTATCCGCCCTGCGACCTCGTCGCAACAGGTCCCGTCTGCTTTTGACGCATAAACAAGCCCGCTCTGGCGATTGTCCGCTACCACCCTATATAGCGCCCGCCGGATACGACATTACGTGACAGGAAATAACCATGGCCGAACGGCCTTATATCGTTGGCAACTGGAAGATGAACGGTACGCGCGCCATGCTCAGCGAAGCGCGCGCGATCGATCGCGCTGCACAGCGCTACATGAAGGCGGAGGTGGCTGTTGCCCCGCCGTACACGCTCATTCACGCCGTCCACCGCGAAGCCGAACAGATCGGCATCGGTGCGCAGGACTGCCATCCCGGCGCAGAAGGTGCGCACACCGGCGACATCTCGGCATCCATGCTCGCGGACGCGGGGGCGAAATTTGTCATTCTCGGCCATAGCGAGCGCCGCGGCGCCCACGGCGAATCGAACGACCTTATCAACGCCAAGATCGAAAGCGCGCTCGAGGCTGGCCTGCGCATCATCCTGTGCTGCGGCGAAAGCCTCGAACTGCGCGATGCGGGCAAGGCTGAAGACTTCGTCCTTGGCCAGCTGAGCGCCAGCCTCCCCAAGATCGAGGATGCAGCAGAGCGCCTGACGGTCGCCTATGAACCGATCTGGGCCATCGGAACCGGTCGCACCGCAACGGTCGAAGACATCGAGGCGATGCATACGGCAATCCGCAAGCTGCTCGACGAAACCTATGGCGAAGAACATTCCTCGCAGGTCCGTATTCTCTACGGCGGCTCCGTGAACGCGGACAATGCCCGGGAAATCCTTTCGACTCCCGAAGTCGGCGGTGCGCTGGTCGGCGGCGCGAGCCTGTCGGCGGAAAGCTTCCTCGGTATCGTCGTGGCCGCTTCGGAACCCGAAGAAGCCTGATTCTTGCACATCTTGCCGTAGCGGCGTCTGACGCCTAGATGCGGCCCACCAGTTTATTCGATAGAGCTAGCAACCGATGTTCCTCTTCCTCACTGTCGTCCAGGCGATCGTCGCCGCAGCCCTTGTCGGCGTCATTCTCATGCAGCGCAGCGAAGGCGGCGGTCTTGGCATCGGCGGCAGCCCCTCCGGCATGCTCAGCGCCCGCGGCGCGGCCGACTTCCTGACCCGTTCGACCAAGTGGCTGGCGGTGGCATTCGTGGTCCTGTCGATCGCGCTTGCTGCGATGGCTGTCGAGGGTGTGGGAACGGGCGGCGTCGAATCAACGCTGGATCGTTCGGTCACTCCGGCCGAGCCGGTCGACCCGCTGGGCGGTCCGGGTGCGGCACCTGCAGCTGCTCCGGCTCCGGCAGAGCCTGCTCCGGCTTCCGATCCGCTCGCCGAATAAACCTCAAATCTTCGCCCTTCCTCAGGCGTCTGTGGACGACGCGCGCTTTGGCGCGTCTTTATCCTTGCGCCGACTCACCCCCCACGCTTAAGGCCCGACTCCCATGGCGCGGTATATTTTCATCACCGGCGGCGTGGTCTCCTCGCTCGGCAAAGGTCTCATGGCTGCGAGCCTCGCAGCGCTCCTCCAGGCGCGCGGGTACAAGGTCCGCATCCGCAAGTTCGATCCCTATCTGAATGTCGATCCCGGCACGATGAGCCCGTATCAGCACGGCGAGGTCTATGTGACCGACGACGGCGCTGAGACGGACCTCGACCTTGGGCACTACGAGCGCTTCACCGGCGTCTCGGCGCATCAGGGTGACAACGTGACTTCGGGCCGGGTCTATCAGCAGATCATCGCGAAGGAGCGCCGCGGCGACTACCTTGGGGCGACCGTGCAGGTCGTCCCGCACGTGACCGATGCGATCAAGGAATTCGCGCTCGCCGACCAGGGCGATCACGATTTCATCCTGTGCGAAATCGGCGGGACCGTCGGCGATATCGAGGGGCTTCCGTTTATGGAGGCCATTCGCCAGCTGCGTAACGAACTTGAGCCGATGCAGACTCTGAGCGTCCACGTGACGCTTGTGCCCTACATCGCTGCAGCAGGCGAACTGAAGACCAAGCCGACCCAGCATTCGGTCCGCGAACTGGCCAGCCTCGGGATCAAGCCCGATGTGCTGCTCTGCCGCGCAGAGCATCCCATCCCGGATAGCGAGCGCCAGAAGATTGCCAACTTCTGCAACGTGCGCAAGGAAGCGGTCATCCCCGCGCTCGATGCGCCCTCGATCTACTCGGTCCCGCTGCAGTACCATGCAGAAGGCCTCGACACCGAGGTCTTGCGCGGGTTCGGCATCACCGATGCGCCGGAACCGGACCTGTCGCGCTGGTACGACGTGGTCGATCGCCACTCGAACCCCGAAGGCGAGGTCACAATCGGCGTGGTCGGCAAGTATGTCGGCCTGCAGGACGCCTACAAGTCGCTCAACGAGGCGCTGGTCCACGGCGGCATGGCCCACCGGGTCAAGGTCAACATCAAGTGGATCGACGCCGAAGTATTCGAACAGGGCGACAGCGACATCGCGGCCCAGCTCGAGCCGATGCACGGCATCCTCGTGCCCGGCGGGTTCGGTGAACGCGGGAGCGAAGGCAAGATTGCTGCCGTTCGCTTCGCGCGCGAACGCAAGGTGCCGTTTTTCGGCATCTGCCTCGGCATGCAGATGGCCTGCATCGAAGGCGCTCGGGCGGCAGGCTACAGCAAGGCGAGCTCGACCGAATTCGGCGCGACGGAAGAACCGGTGGTGGGCATCATCACCGAATGGATGACGCAGGAAGGCTTGCAGACCCGCGAAGCAGGCGGCGACCTTGGCGGTACGATGCGCCTCGGTGCGTATGACGCCAAGCTGGCCGCGAACAGCCATGTCTCCTCGATCTATGGCGGCACGACCGAGATTTCGGAACGCCACCGCCATCGCTACGAGGTGAACGGCGCCTATATCGAGCCGCTCGAAAAGCAGGGCCTCATCTTCTCGGGCATGTCGCCTGACGGCCTGCTTCCCGAAATCGTGGAGCGTCCGGATCACCCCTGGTTCGTGGGCGTCCAGTTCCACCCCGAACTGAAGTCCAAGCCCTTCGATCCGCACCCGCTTTTCGCCGGTTTCATCGGCGCGGCACTGGAGCAGGCACGCCTCGTGTAAATTATTTTCACGTCGTCCACATGCGTAAACAATTGTTTTCGCTAAGGCCGATTTGTCGGTTTTGTACCAACGCGACAGAGCGCGGAGTCCCTAGGGATTCCGCGCTCTTTATCTTTTGTTGCATTTAATGCAGACCGGCCCGGAGATCAGTGGTGATAGGCCACTGAATTTACGAAACTACACTGCGCCAGCCGGTGGTGGGCTTGCCTCGAACCCGGTCGTCTTCTGCGACCCGGACGGCCGAATTTGGGGCTTGGCGGCGCTAGTCGTCGCGAGGGCGGTGCCTTAGGGCGCCGCCCTCTTTAGTTTCAGGACCTTGTCAGGCAGCTTCGCTGTCGTCGCCCTTGACGATTTCCAAAGGCTTCTGTCCGCCGATCGAGATCTTCTTCGGCTTCATCGCCTCGGGAACCTCGCGCAGCAGGTCGATGACCAGCATGCCGTCCCTGAGGTCTGCGTTTTCTACGCGGACATAATCCGCCAGGTCGAAACGGCGCTCGAACCCGCGGTTGGCAATGCCGACATGCAGCATATCGCCTTCGGGCTGTTCGTCACGCTTGCGGCCCTGAATGACCAGAAGGTTCTGCTGGGCCGTGATATCGAGGTCTTCGGGGCGGAAGCCCGCGACCGCCAGCGTGATGCGATATTCATCGTCACCGCGGCGCTCGATATTGAACGGGGGGTAATTGTCGCCACCGGCATTGCGCGCCTGGCGTTCCATCAGGTCGAACAGGCGGTCGAAGCCGACGGTCGAACGGCGATAGGGGGTAGTGTCGAAACGGTTCATCGAAACAAATCCTCTTCTGAGCAATTTGACATTGGGGAGCCCGGAACCGGCACTCCCGAACCGGCTGAACACCAGCCGGCCCATTCAAGATAGTCGCCCGTCGGGGGCTTTCAAGCATCCCGCTGCACGGCTAGACAGCATTGGAAAGAACAGCACGGGATCGACCATGAGCCAGCCCCATATCGACATCTACACCAAGTTCGGCTGCGGCTACTGCTACCGCGCGAAGAAGCTGCTCGACGACAAGGGCGCGGTCTACGAAGAACACGACATCACGATGGGCGGCCCCAAGCGCGATGAAATGATGGAGCGTGCGCCGCAGGCGCGCACGGTGCCGCAAATCTTCATCGGCGAGGTCTACGTCGGCGGTTCGGACGATCTCGCGGCGCTGGAACGCGCCGGCAAGCTCGATGCACTCCTGGCCGGTTGAATGACGCGCATCGCGCTCTTCCAGGCGACGACCGGGATCGATCCGCAGGCCAATGCAGCGCGTCTGGTCGAGGCAATCGAAGAGGCTGCCGAAGGTGGGGCGCAGATGCTGTTCACGCCCGAGATGTCGGGCCTGCTCGACCGGGACCGCCAGCGCGCTGCCGGTAATGTCGTAGGCGAAGAGGCAAACCCCGTCCTCGCCGCCGTCAGGGACGCGAGTGCGCGTACTGGTATCTGGACCTGTATCGGGTCGCTCGCGGTACTTGCTGACAGCGGGAAATGGGCCAACCGAAGCTTCGTAGTCGACGCAACAGGCGAGATCGCGGCCCGTTACGACAAGATGCACATGTTCGATGTCGACCTTGCGACCGGCGAAAGCTGGCGCGAGTCCAACGCATATCAGGCGGGCGACAAGGTCGTTGCCGTCGACACGCCGCTTGGCAGGCTCGGCCTCGCGGTGTGCTACGATTTGCGCTTTCCCGGCCTGTTCGAAGCTCTGGGCAAGCTTGGCTGCGATGCCATTGCCATCCCTGCCGCGTTCACTGTGCCGACTGGAAGGGCGCACTGGCACATAATGCAAAGGGCTAGGGCGATCGAGGCTTCCGCCTACGTTTTCGCCGCCGCCCAGGTCGGCCAGCACGAAGATGGTCGCATGACCTACGGACACAGCCTTGTCGTCGACCCATGGGGAGAGGTCCTGCTCGACATGGGGGGCGAGGCGAGCGGGGTCGGATTTGCGGAAATCGACTTGTCGCGCATCGCCGATGTGCGGGCGCAGGTTCCCAGCCTTGCCAACCGCCGCGAAATCGCCATTTAGGCGCCATGATCGTCTACGACCTCCACTGCGACAACGGCCACCGCTTCGAAGGCTGGTTCGGATCGTCCGCCGATTACGAGCGGCAGAGCGAGGTTGGGCTGGTCGATTGCCCTGAGTGCGGCTCGACCAATGTCGGCAAGGCGCCGATGGCACCCGCGGTGCCCGCCAAGTCGAACTCCGCGCCGAAGCAGAATTCCGGAGCAAAGGAGGCCCAGCTTTCCAACGCTCCGATGCCGCCGGAAGTGCGCAAGGCTTTCGAGGCGCTAGCCAAGGCGCAGGCCAAGGCGCTCGAAAAAAGCAGGTGGGTCGGTGACAAGTTCGCCGAGGAAGCCCGCTCGCAGCATTACGGCGAGGCCGACGAAACGCCGATCCACGGCAAGGCCACGAAGGAAGAGGCCAAGGAACTCGCAGCCGAGGGAATTGCGGTTGCGCCCATCATTTTCCCCATCGCGCCGCCCGACGAACTCAATTGATTGCCACGGCAAGTTGAGCCGCTATACGAAGCGCCGGCGCGCCCGTAGCTCAGTTGGATAGAGCATCAGATTCCTAATCTGGGGGCCACAGGTTCGAATCCTGTCGGGCGCACCATTCCCTTCTAACCGAGCACTCCTGCCTTGCGCGCCATGGCGATGATGCCATCGGCCAATTCGCGCGGGCGGTCTTCCTGGCTGAAATGGCCACATTTGCTCAGCATTGCGTGCGGCTGTCCCTTGGCGCCGGCGATGCGCTCGGAAAGCAGCGGCGCGGCCATGCCCAACACTGGGTCATCCTCTCCGAAGAGGGTTAGGAAAGGCCGGTCGAAGGCTTCCAGTCCCTTCCATGCCGCCAGATTGTCGTCGATGCCATCCATGCCGTCCTCTACCGGCACCAGCTGCGGAAACGCGCGGGCCCCTGCCTTGCTCGGCTCGTCCGGGAACGGCGCGTTGTATGCTGCCACTTCGGCATCGCTGAGCTCGGTCTGGGTCGCCCGCTGCAGTATGTCGCCGATCACGAAATCTGGCGAGCTCTTGGCGAAGGCGCGCCAGGCGAGGAAACCGTCCGAAACTTTACCGCCCGTGGGCAGTGTCGCATTGCTGGCGACTACGAAGGTAAAGCGCTCAGGCTCCTGTCCGACCATACGCAATCCGAGCAGGCTCCCCCAGTCCTGGCAGAACAGGCCCGCGGGTTGGGGCACTACGGCACCGCGCCATTGCTTCAGCCACGCGGTGTGCCGGGCATAGGTGTAGAAGGCAGGATCGTCAGGCTTGTCGCTCTTGCCGAAACCGATGAGGTCGGGCGCAAGGACCCTGAAGCCTGCGTCGACCAGAAGAGGGATCATCTTGCGATAGAGATACGACCAGCTCGGCTCCCCGTGGAAGAGCAGAACCGGCGGTGCGTCCTTCGGACCTTCATCGAGGTAATGCTGGCGGGCCGACATCCCGTTGCCGAGGTCGATCTCGATCCAGTTCTCGGCGAATGGATAATCGGGGATGCCTGCGAAGCGTTCGGCGGGGGTTCGAAGTATCTGCATTGGCTTCTCCCATGGCGAGCCGCAATCCTGAGGCTGCATTTGCACCAGCGCGGTCGCAACGGGAACTTAAGGGGTCCGCTTCGCCGTGTCACCCAACTGGCTGACGGGAACCGTCTCCTTGAAGGTATGCGTAATGTAGGGAAACGGGATCTCGATATGCGCTTCGTCCAGTGCGGACTTGATTGCGCGGATCACCTTGTCCTTGCTTTCCCATCCCGAGCGCGGCGTAGATCCGGCCCACCAGCGCACAAGAAAGTCCACCGAACTGGAATTGAATTCCTGCGCAAAGATATCGACGCCCTTGCTGGCAAGCACGTCGTCCACCCCTTCGACGGCACGCCTGATAACGTCGGCCGCGTGGTCGAGGTTGGTGTCGTAGGAAACACCGATCACGACCTGGTGCCGGCGCTGGTCGACATCGGTCAGGATTTCGACAGGGTTCTTGAACAGGATCGAATTGGGCACGACGGTCAGTTCGCCCGAAAGCTTGCGAACATGGGTCTCGCGCAAGGTGATGTGTTCGACCTTGCCGGTAATGCCTTCGCACTCGATCACGTCGCCGATCCGCATCTTCTCGCGAACCATGATGAGCACGCCGGCAAGGAAATTCTCGAAAATGTCCTGGAAGGCGAAACCGATTGCTACTGCACCGATACCCAATCCGGCGAGCAGGCTTGCCGGGGTCAGGCTGGGAATGACGATGACGGCGGCAATGAACAGGCCGGTGACCCAGATCGCCAGCTTTACCAGCGTGTCGATCAGGTTCTTGAGGCTGGCCCTGATTTCGGTTCTGCCGACCAGCGTATCCGCAATCTTGGCGGCGAAACGGGCGACGATCCAGGTGAGCAGGACGACGAACAGCGCGATGGCCAGGCTGGGCAGGGCCTCGACGAAGCCGGTACCCATGTCCTGCAGCTCATCGCGCAGTGTGGAAATGTAATTCACCCGGAGGACTCCCTTTGCGGGGCAACGGTATGCCCCGCTCAGGGTTCCGAAATGGCGAAATTACATGGTTTTCGCCGCTTAGGCTTAGTTCAGCCCGTGTTCCTTGCGGGCAATCTCGTGCAGCCAGTCTGCATGGCGAGGGGCCTTCTTGGTCTGGCTCCATTCCTCGAGCATCAGCGGTGCAACCCGCTTGAGTTCCGCATATTGCTCGTCCGTGCCGATATCGGCAGCAAGTTCCACGCGGTGACCGTTCGGGTCGAAGAAATAGATCGACTTGAAGATACCGTGGTGGGTCGGACCGAGGACGTCGATACCGAGGCTTTCGACATGGTCCTTTGCAGCGAGGAGCTCTTCTTCAGAGCCGACGCGGAAGGCGAGGTGCTGGACCCACTGCGGCGTATTTTCGTCGCGGCCCATGTCGGGCTGGTTGGGCAGTTCGAAGAAGGCGAGCACGTTTCCGTTACCTGCATCGAGGAAGACGTGCATGTAAGGGTCGTAGGCACCGGTCGAGGGAACGTGGTCCTCGGCAAAGGCAGTGGTATATTCCATGCCCAGCACCTTGGCGTACCATTCGACGGTCTCTTTCGCATCCTTGCAGCGGTAGGCTGCGTGGTGGATGCCGGAGGGCTTGATCGCGCTCATTCTGCAGGTTCCACTTCGAGAACGCCGCGACGGATCTGGTCGCGTTCCATGCTTTCGAACAGGGCCTTGAAGTTGCCTTCGCCGAAGCCTTCGTCACCCTTGCGCTGGATGAATTCGAAGAACACGGGGCCGACCTGCGCTTCTGCGAAGATCTGCAGGAGCAGGCGGGGCTGGCCACCTTCAGTCGTGCCGTCGAGCAGGATGCCGCGGGCCTTGAGTTCGTTCTCGTCTTCGCCATGGCCGGGCAGGCGCTCGGACAGCATCTCGTAATAGGTCTCGGGCGGGGCGGTCATGAAGGGAACGCCCAGCTTTTTGAGATTGTCCCAGCAGCCGAGAAGGTCGTCGCAGATCAGCGCGATGTGCTGGATGCCTTCGCCATTGAATTCGCGCAGGAACTCCTCGATCTGGCCCTTGCCGCCTTCGCCTTCCTCGTTGAGCGGGATGCGGATCTTCCCGTCGGGCGCGGTCAGCGCCTTCGAGGTCAGGCCGGTGTACTCGCCCTTGATGTCGAAGAAGCGGATTTCGCGGAAGTTGAAGAGCGTTTCGTAATAGTCCGCCCAGTACTTCATGCGGCCGTTGTAGACGTTGTGCGTGAGGTGATCGATGACGTTGAAGCCGGCCCCGACGGGGTGCTTCTCGCCGCCCGGCAGGTATTCGAAATCGATGTCGTAAATCGACAGGCCATTGCCTTCGCCGTCTTCATAGCGATCGATGAGGTAGACGATCGCGCCGCCGATGCCGCGGATGGCCGGGATGTGGAGTTCCATCGGGCCGGTCTGCACAGCGACTGGCTCGGCGCCGCGCTCGAGCAGTTCGGCATAGGCCTTGCGGGCATCGCGAACGCGGAAGCCCATGCCGCAAGCAGAGGGGCCGTGTTCACGCGCAAAGAACCATGCAGCGCTTTTCGGTTCGTAGTTGAGGATCAGATTGATCTGGCCCTGGCGCCAGAGATCGACGTCCTTGGAGCGATGCTTGGCGACGAGGGTGAAGCCCATGGCTTCGAAAACCGGCTCGATCACGCCTTTTTCGGGCGCGCAGAATTCGACGAATTCAAAGCCGTCGAGGCCGATGGGGTTTTCGAAAAGATCGGGCATGTGGTTCCTCTGTCCGCTAGATAGTTTCAATAGAAACCAAATACGCAATCGTTGGGTGGCTGTCAAGAAATTGGCGTGTCTGTAAGGGGTCGTTCCGACGGATTGCCTTGCTGCTGCGGTGAGTCCATGGAGGGGGCATGGCTAGTGAAGACCTCGACGACATCCGCCGCGCCGTTCGCGCAGTCTGCTCCGACTTTCCGGGCGAGTACTGGCGCGAGAAGGATCGCGAACGGGCCTATCCCGGGGAGTTCGTGGACGCCATCACGCAAGCGGGTTTCCTCGCGGCCCTGATCCCCGAGGAATATGGCGGCAGCGGCCTGCGTCTCGACACGGCGGCCGTCATTATGGAGGAAATCCAGGCTGCGGGCTGCAACGGAGCCGCTGCCCACGCGCAGATGTACGTGATGAACACTCTGCTGCGATACGGCAGCGAGGATCAGAAGACGGCCTACCTGCCTGCCATCGCTACCGGCGAGCTGCGCCTCCAGGCCTTCGGTGTGTCGGAACCGACCAGTGGGACGGATACACTTTCGCTGCGCACCTTCGCGCGGAGGGACGGGGATGACTATGTCGTCAACGGCCAGAAGATATGGACCAGCCGGGCGGAGCATTCCGACCTCATGGTCCTGCTGGCCCGGACGACACCGCGCGAGCAAGTGGCCAAGAAGACCGAGGGGCTCTCACTGTTCCTTGTCGACATGCGCAAGGTGGTGGGCAACGGCATGACCATCAAGCCGATCCGCACGATGATGAACCACTCCACCACGGAAGTGTTCTTCGACGACATGCGCATTCCCGCCTCTGCGCTCATCGGCGAGGAAGGGCAGGGCTTTCGCTACATCCTTTCGGGTATGAACGCAGAGCGCATCCTGATCGCCGCCGAATGCATCGGCGATGCCAAGTGGTTCATCGAGAAGGCCAGCGATTACGCGAAGGAGCGGCAGGTCTTCAGCCGTCCGATCGGCCAGAACCAGGGGGTCCAGTTCCCGATTGCCCGCTGCTATGCCCAGATGCGGGCGGCGGAGTTGATGGTCCATCACGCGGCACAGGTTTACGACCAGGGCGGCAATGCCGGTGCCGAAGCGAACATGGCAAAGATGCTCGCCAGCGAAGCCAGTTGGGCCGCAGCCGACATGTGCGTGCAGACCCTTGGCGGCTTCGGCTTTGCGGAGGAATATGATGTCGAGCGCAAGTTCCGCGAAGCGCGGCTCTACACTGTTGCGCCGATCAGCACGAACCTGATCCTCAGCTACGTGGCCGAACATGTTCTCGGCCTGCCGCGTTCTTACTGATTTGCCGCGTGAAACCCCTTGCGCGCAAAGGTTAACTGTGATTCTGTAGCGAAATGAGGGGCAAGCCGAGACTCACTATCAGGCAGAAGCAGAAGGCGTCGCAAAGCGCGGCGCTCGGCGCGTTGCTTGTGATGGGCGCGATCGGCATCGCCGGCCCTAGCGGTCTGCTGGCATGGAGCGAGAATCTTCGCCTGCTCGACCAGCGCGAAGCCCAGCTGGCCGCTCTCCAGAAAGAACGTGCCGCGCTGGAAAACAAGGTCGCGCTGCTGCACCCCGAACATGCCGATCCCGACATGGTGGGTGAACTGCTTCGCAGCCAGCTTAACGTCGTCCATCCGGACGAGGTCGTGATCAAGCTCGACGACTGATCGGGCGCAAAACCCCGCTATTCCGTAAGGTTTTCGTATGCGTGCCGAGCAGGGCGTTGCGCGGCGCGCGTGGCTATGCCTATAGGCTCAGGCATATTCCTCCCCGGAAGAGAAGGATGCTGTAGTTTGGCAAAGGCCCCGAAGAGCAAAGCCGCAGGTAGCCCGGCAGAGAACCTCGATTTCGTCCTGCATTCTTTGCAGGAGGAACTCGACAAGAAGAAGCGTTTCGACGCCAGCAGGGAACAGATGCTGCATTTCTACGAGCAGATGATGCTGATCCGCCGCTTCGAAGAGCGCGCCGGCCAGCTCTATGGCCTCGGCCTCATCGGCGGCTTCTGCCACCTCTATATCGGTCAGGAGGCTGTCGCAGTGGGCCTGCAGTCGGCCCTGACCGAAAAGCTCGACAGCGTTATCACCGGTTATCGCGACCATGGCCACATGCTTGCCTATGGCATCGATCCCAAGGTCATCATGGCCGAGCTGACCGGCCGCGAAGCGGGCATTTCGAAGGGCAAGGGTGGGTCGATGCACATGTTCTCGACAGAGCATAAGTTCTACGGCGGCCACGGTATCGTCGGTGCGCAGGTTGCGCTCGGCGGCGGACTGGCGCTCGCGCACCAGTACAACGAGGACGGCGGCCTGTGTCTTGCCTATTTCGGTGACGGTGCAGCCAACCAGGGCCAGGTCTACGAGACCTTCAACATGGCGTCGCTCTGGAAGCTCCCGATCGTCTTCGTGATCGAGAACAACCAGTACGCGATGGGCACTGCCGTCAGCCGCAGTTCCGCCGAGACCGAATTCTACCGCCGCGGCACCGCGTTCCGCATCCCGGGCATGAAGGTCAACGGCATGGACGTGCTGGAAGTCCGGCAGGCTGCAGAGATTGCCTTCAAGCACGTGCGCGAGGGCAGGGGCCCGGTCCTGATGGAATGCGAAACCTACCGTTATCGCGGACACTCCATGTCCGATCCGGCCAAGTACCGCACGCGCGAGGAAGTGCAGGACATGAAGGATCACAAGGACCCGATCGAGGGCCTGAAGAAGATCCTCATCGAGCAGGGCACCAGCGAAGACGACCTCAAGGCTATCGACAAGGACATCCGCAAGATCGTGAGCGAAGCAGCCGATTTCGCCGAGAATTCGCCCGAGCCGGAGGCATCCGAGCTCTACACCGACGTTCTGGTCGAGGAGTATTGATCCATGGCCATCGAATTGAAGATGCCGGCGCTTTCGCCCACCATGGAAGAAGGCACGCTTGCCAAGTGGCTCAAGCAGGAAGGCGACGAGATCGCCATCGGTGACATCATTGCCGAAATCGAAACCGACAAGGCGACGATGGAATTCGAAGCTGTCGACGAAGGCACGCTGGGCAAGATCCTCGTGGCTGAGGGCACCGAAGGCGTGAAAGTCGGGACCGTCATCGCCATGCTGGCGGGCGAGGGCGAGGATGCCTCTACCGTGGCGGACGCTGCCCCCGTCGCCGACGTTCCGGGCGAGGGCAAGGACGTAGGCCGCGAGCCGTCGGAAGCGGAGATCACCCGGCCGACCAAGAAGTCAGGCGTGAAGGATCCGGAAATCCCGCACGGCACCAACATGGCTACCGTCACGGTCCGCGAAGCTCTGCGCGATGCCATGGCCGAGGAAATGCGCCGCGACGAGCGCGTGTTCGTGATGGGCGAGGAAGTTGCCCAGTACCAGGGCGCCTACAAGGTGACGCAGGGCCTGCTGGACGAATTCGGTCCCAAGCGCGTGATCGATACGCCGATCACCGAATACGGCTTTGCCGGCATTGGTACCGGCGCGGCGATGGGCGGCCTTCGTCCAATCGTGGAGTTCATGACCTTCAACTTCGCCATGCAGGCGATCGATCATATCATCAATTCGGCAGCCAAGACCAACTACATGTCCGGCGGCCAGATGCGTTGCCCCGTGGTCTTCCGCGGCCCCAACGGAGCGGCCAGCCGCGTCGGTGCACAGCACAGCCAGAACTACGGCCCCTGGTATGCCAGCGTGCCGGGCCTGATCGTCATCGCGCCCTATGACGCCGCCGATGCCAAGGGCCTGATGAAAGCTGCCATTCGCTGCGAAGACCCGGTGGTCTTCCTCGAGAACGAGCTCGTCTACGGCCGCAGCTTCGAACTGCCCGAACTGGATGACCATGTTCTGCCGATCGGCAAAGCGCGCATCATGCGCGAAGGTTCGGACGTCACGATCGTCGCATACTCGATCGCGGTGGGCCTTGCGCTTGAGGCGGCCGAGCAGCTGGCCGGCGAAGGTATCGATGCCGAAGTGATCGACTTGCGCACGCTGCGCCCGCTCGACAAGGAAGCCATCCTCGAAAGCCTTGCCAAGACCAACCGTCTGGTCATCGCGGAGGAAGGCTGGCCGACTTGCTCGATCGCATCGGAAGTCGTCGCTATCTGCATGGAAGAAGGCTTCGACCACCTCGATGCCCCGGTAACGCGGGTGTGCAACGAGGATGTTCCGCTGCCCTATGCCGCGAACCTCGAAAAGCTCGCCTTGATCGACACGGCGGGAATCGTCTCGGCCGTGAAGAAGGTTTGCTACCGGGATTAGGAAGCCCGCTTCCTCGCGAATTAAAGGGCCGCCGTAGCGATGGCTGCGGCGGCTTTTTCGTTTCGAATTTCGGGTCGGAAGATAATTGCCCCGACAGGCAGCATACGGTCGCCACTTAGGACGGGCGAAGAAAGCAGTTAACCTTCCACGCGAAAAGCCGACTCATGGAAGCGAGGGGGATGCAGTCCGGAGCAGGTGCGCATTTTAACTTCGTTTTAGGGGTGTTGCTTTACCTCGCCCCAATCGCGGGGGGCTATCAGTGGAACCTCGAATAAATGGATACGAGGTTCGCAATGCTTCGCAATGCGCTGCAATTCCTGAAGCAGGTCCGCGACGACAAGCGCGGAAACATGCTCGTGCTCGTCGCAGCTTCTCTCGTGCCGATCGTTGGCACGATGGGCCTCGCGGTGGACGCAGCCCAGTGGATTAGCTGGCGCCGTGACCTCCATAGTGCGGCCGATGCCGGCGCCATTGCTGGCGCGCTTGCCATGAAGAACGGCGAGAATGTGAATGCGGTCGTCAGCAAGGTCCTGACCAACAACACGCAGCACACCTACACCGTCGAGGCGATCGAAACGCCGCCCACCGCCGGCCCCTTCGCCGGCGATAACAGCATGGTCCGCGTGGTGCTGAGCGTCAGCCAGCCGCTTCCCTTCTCCAGCCTGTTCCTTTCGACCCCGCCCACCATCAGCGTGGAAGCGGTTGCGCAGGCGGGTAAGGAAGTCCCGAACTGCATGATCGCGCTCGATACCTCCGGCATCGGTCTTACCATCTCGGGTTCGGCAAGCGTCGACATGAACTGCGGGCTTGCCTCCAACTCCAATTTCGACGCCACGACGTCAGACAAGATCCGCGCCGGTGCGCTTTCTGCAGTGGGTTCGGTCAATGCAGGCGGTGCTATCACGGCCGACACGGCAGTCCACAACGGAACCCCGCCGGTCGCAGACCCGCTCGCCGGAACCGTCACCAATCCGAACCTCACGACCTGTAACGCGGAACAGCGGATCAGCAGCACCACCACCCTCTTTCCCGGGTGCTATCGAGGCATCACAGTCAACGCGCGGCAGACCTTGGTTCTGTCGCCGGGCACCTATTATATCGGTGAAAAGGGCCTGACAGTGAACGGCCAGGCTCTGCTTGTCGGGGACGGGGTGACACTGGTCTTCACGAACACGGATAGCCCGTTCAACCCGAACAAGGTCGGCACCTTCACTGGCAATGGTACGGCCGACATCAGGCTGAGCGCGCCGGATACCGGCCCCTATGCTGGCATCATCATTCACCAGGACAGCCGCACGCCGGCCGGAACGACCATGTTCATCACTGGGGACAACGGTTCGATTTTCGACGGCTCGATCTATGCGCCGTCGAACACCGTTGGTTTCAGCGGCAACTCGGGCATGAACACCGACTGCCTCCAGATCGTATCGCGCTATATCACCTTTACCGGCAACACGACGGTCGTGAACCGCTGCCGCGCAGGACGCGGTGTGGCCTCGTTCTTCGGCGACACAGTCATCAGGTTGCGCCAATGATCAGCTCTATCGCAAAAGCGCTCCGCAGCACTGCGGGTAACGCCACGATCGAGATCGCTCTCGTCATGCCCATCGTACTCATGATGGCGCTGGGCGGCATCGATTTCGCTATGGGCTACCGCCACAAGATCGAGATGCAGCAGACCGCTCATCTTGGCGCCGAATATGTGATGGGCACCTTGGAAAACGTGCCGACGGCCGTACAGGTGCGTCAGGCAATCTCGGATGCCACCGGCATGCCGATGGGCAGCATCTCGGTCGACAAATGGATCGAATGCGATGGAACGAAGCAGGTGATTGGCGCGCCTGCGTGCATCAATCCCTCTGCGGTTCAGACCGATTTCATGACGATCACGGTGCGCGAAACCTACACGCCCATGCTCAACATCGACGGGATCGCCGATTTCGCGAGCACCCAGACCCATGTCGGCTCGGTCACGCTGAGGACGAAATGATGATCACGCGCTTGAAAAGCCTTTTCCGTAACGCGAATGGCAGCGCTGCCGTCGAATTCGCGCTCGCATTGCCGCTGACGGTGACGATGCTGCTCGGCGCGCTCAACATGGGCATCTACCTGTTCTTCCAGAACTCGCTCTCGTCGGCGCTCGACGAGGCGTCGCGGAGTGCGACTGTTTGGCCTATCCCCAGCGATGCTGAACTGCAGACCGAGTTCACGAACAATCTCCTCAGCGCCCAGCAATTCGGCAATGCGACGCTGGCGGTAACGCACGGGACCGACGCGGCCGGGCGCGACTTTGTCGACCTGGTGGCGACGGGCGGGATCAATGTGAACCTCGTGTTCGTCGACATGGGCACAATGCCCGTTCGCCTGACCAAGCGTTCCTACCCGCAGCTCTAAGCCTGTCGGGCAGGCTTGCGCCGAACGCGTGGCTTCGTCATGGCCGCGCGCATGGATGCCAAGCTACTCCTGAACGATAACGACCTGCGCCCGGAATACCGGATTGCTCTGGCCTACGCCCATCCGGATGATCGGTTGGCGTATCATGCCATGTTCGAGCTAGACCGGCGCCTGGCAGAGATCGTCGCAGGCAGCAGCGAACCGATGATCGGCCAATTGCGCCTTGCATGGTGGCGCGATGTCCTAGGCAAGCAACCTGAGGACCGTCCGAGCGGCGAGCCGCTTGTCGCTGCGTTGAACACGGCATGGGGCGCACATTCCGCCAGCCTCGAAACACTGGTCGATGCGTGGGAAGGGATCTTGCTGGCCGAAACGCTCGACCGCAATGCCGCGCTGCAATTCACCGGGGGTAGGGGAGCGTCCTGGACAGCGCTTGTGAGCGGTCCTTTAGCCAAAGAGAGCTCCGCGGGGATTTCGCTCGCAGCCCAGGCATGGTTTTTCGCCGATCTCTTGTCCCACCTATCGGATGCGGGAGAACGCGAGGTTGTTGCCGGTATGGCTGATAGCAGAGAACTGCGCTCTCCGAGGCTTCCCCGTCGCCTGCGCCCATTGGCAATCCTATCCGCGTTGGGATACCGGGCCCTTGCGGCAGGCGGCGTCTCTCCGATGGAGGGAAGGGGGGCAGCGCTTCTGGCCTTGCGTATCGGTATTTTTGGCCGCTAAACAAGGAGTTGTAGAAATACAGGGGGTTGCATGAGGGGCATTGTCACCGGCGGGATCATTGTGCTCATCGCCATGGGTGTCGGGCTGTTCTGGTATCAGGGCCGCGCCGAAGTCGAAGCTGCTGCACCGCCGCCCTCGCTTGCGGAATTACCGTCCACGGCATCACCTGACGCGCTCCCTTCCGGCGATCCGAAGGACATGGTCGGTCCTGCGCCGCCCGAAGCCACCGAACTCACAAAGGAAGAGCAGCGGTTTTTTCGCTACGACCGTGACCGTAACTGGCGCATCAGCCGGACTGAAATGCTGGCTACGAGAAGCGACGGTTTCCGTAAGCTCGACAAGGACGGCAACAATCTGCTCACCTTCGAGGAATGGGCAGTAGCCACCGTCGACAAATTCGAGGTCGCCGACGCCGACGGTGACAACGAACTTACTCCGAGGGAATTCGCGACCACGCGGCCAAAGCCCGCCAAAAAGCGGAAGTGCGCGTGCTGATCAGGCGGTGGCCGCTTCGGCGCCCGCGATCCACTCCCCGAAATCTTGCTTGGCGCGCGACGTGTAAGCTTCCTTGCGCGCTTTCTTTTTCACGTCGTGAAGAGGGGGGAAGAGGCCGAAATTGACGTTCATGGGCTGGAATGTCTCTGCCTCTGCATCGCCGGTGATGTGGCTGAGCAGCGCACCGAAAGCGGTTGTCCTTGGTGGAGGTGCCCAGTCGCGGCCGGCCAGTTCGGCCGCAGCCATCATGCCCGCCATCAGCCCGACTGCGGAACTTTCCACGTAGCCTTCGCAGCCGGTGATCTGGCCGGCGAACCTGATGTGCTCCCCGCCGCGCAGCCGCAACTGGCGATCCAAAACGAGCGGGGAATTGATGAAAGTATTCCGGTGAAGACCGCCGAGCCGTGCGAACTCAGCATTCTCGAGGCCCGGGATCGTACGGAACAGCTCGATCTGTGCGCCATATTTCAGCTTCGTCTGGAAGCCGACCATGTTCCACAGCGTGCCGAGCTTGTTGTCCTGCCGCAGCTGGACCACGGCATAGGGCCAGCGCCCTTGAGGGAATTCGGGAGTCGTGTCGTGCGGGTTGTCGAGCCCCACTGGCTTCATGGGACCGAAGCGGAGCGTGTCGACCCCGCGCGCGGCCATGACCTCGATCGGCATGCAGCCGTCGAAGTAGGGGGTATCCGCTTCCCATTCGCGGAATTCGGTCTTCTCGCCATCGAGCAGGCCCTGGTGGAAGGCGAGGTACTGTTCCTTGGTCATGGGGCAGTTGATGTAGTCTCCGTCTTCGTTCGAGGCCTCGGTCCGCTTGTTCCAGCGGGACTGGATCCAGCACACGTCCATGTTGATGCTGTCGCGGTGGACGATCGGGGCGATGGCATCGAAGAAGGCGAGGCGGTCTTGGCCCGTTGCCCCGACGATGCTTTCGGCAAGCGATTGCGCGGTCAGCGGGCCCGTGGCGACGATTGTGGCACCGGCGGAGGGGAGGGTGTCGACGCGTTCGCGCACGACGGTCACGTTGGGATGCTCTTCGAGCGTGCGCTGCACTTCGGCGGAGAACACGTCGCGGTCGACCGCCATGGCGCTTCCGGCAGGGACGCGGGCCACTTCGCCCGCGCGCATGACAATGCTGTCGAGCCCGCGCATTTCGTGATGCAGCAGGCCAACCGCATTGCGTTCGCTATCGTCCGACCGGAAACTGTTGGAGCAAACCAATTCCGCAAGGCCATCGGTCTGGTGTGCAGGCGTCATCTCGCCGCTACCGCGCATTTCAGACAGGCGAACCTTGAAGCCGCGCTTCGCCAGTTGCCATGCCGCCTCGCTTCCCGCGAGGCCGCCGCCGATGATATGTACGTCGTGAGTCATTGCGGTGGCGCACCTAGGGCTTGCATGCCCCCTCTATCAAGGATTACCGAGCGCGAACGAGGGGAATTTCATGCCAAAACGCGCATTGTCCGAACACCGGCCCTACCTGCTGGCCAGCCTGGCGGCAGCAGTCAGCTACTTTTTCGTCATGGACGACCCAATCGGCGGGATATGGCTGATGGCCTGGAAGGGAGCTGGCGTGGGGTTTCTCGCTCTCTACGCAGCTCACCGCGGCAAGGGGCTCGATGGTGCGCTTATCGCGCTTGTCATGACCTTCGGCGCGCTAGGCGATGTGGTGCTCGAGTTCAGTTTCTTAGTCGGGGGCGCGCTCTTCGCGGTCGGGCACCTGATCGCGATCGCTCTTTATTTGCGCAACCGTCGCCCATCGATGACCGGTAGCCAGGCGCTTACCGGCATTGCTCTTCTGGCAGCGACACCGGCTATCGCTGGATTGATGACCTATCCCCTGCCTAACTGGCAGGCGGCGACCGGTTATTCGTTCCTGGTAGGAGCCATGGCAGCTGCGGCATGGACGAGCCGTTTTCCCCGCTACCGCGTCGGGACGGGTGCGGTGCTGTTCGTGGTCAGCGATTTGCTGATCTTCGCAAGGGAAGCGGGCCACATCCCGGACGAGGTCGGAAGCTGGTTGATCTGGCCACTGTATTACGGTGGGCAATTCCTCATCGCGATCGGCGTGGTGCAGAGCATTCGCAAGCACCACGCCTGATACCGGTTTCCCGGCGCTTTAGCCCCCGGGCTCGCCTTCGATGTTCTTGTCCGAATGGGCCGTCGTGTGCGGTTCGGTCGTCTGCGCGGTGCGGTCGGCCATTTCTTCCGCGATGGCCTCTTCCGCCTCGTTTTCCGGCTCTTCCGTCTCGTCGATCAGAGCTGCGCCGACAATCTGCTCGCCCTTCGCGACGTTGAAAATTCGCACACCCGAGGATCCGCGGCCCGAGATTGAGAAACCTTCATGGTTGTCGAACCCGCCTTCCACCATGTGGCGGAATTGGATCGGCAGGCGGATCAGCTTGGCCTGGTCGGTGACCAGCATGAGCTGCGAACCGTGCTTGACCGGGAAGCTGGCGACGACCGGCCCATTGCGGTCCGGATTGCTGGCCGGCTCGCCGATATTGGTCAGGCCCATCCCGCCGCGACCGATGGTGCGGTATTCGTACGCTGACGAGATCTTGCCATAGCCATTGGCGGTGAGCGTAAGGATGAATTCCTCCGCCTCTGCCATCTCGGCAACCTTTCCGGCGTCGAGCGTCGTTTCGTTCTCGTTGTTCTTCCAAGTCGCTGCGCGCAGGTAGGCGTCACGGACCTCGGTGTCGCGCTCCCCTGCGTCCAGCACGGCCATCGAGACGACCTTCTGGCCTTCCTTGAGCTTCATGCCGCGCACGCCGATGCCGGTACGGCTCTTGGTTTCGCGGGCGTCGGTAGCCGAGAAGCGGATCGCCTTGCCGGAATCGGAAGCGAGGAAAATTTCCTGCTCCTCGGTCAGCAGTTCGACGCCGATCAGGCGGTCTCCGCTGCCTTCGACAAAGCCCATCGCGTATTTGCCGTTGCTGGGTACGTTGGTAAACGCGTCCATCGAATTACGGCGCACCATGCCCTGCTCGGTCGCAAAGACGATGTTGAGATTGGCCCACTCGCTTTCGTCCTCGGGCAGCGGCAGCACGTTGGTCACGCGCTCCTCGTCGCCGAGGGGAAGCAGGTTGACCATCGGCCGTCCCTTGGTGGTCGGACCCCCTTCGGGCAGCTTCCAAACTTTCATCCGGTAGACGCGGCCGGTATTCGTGAAGAAGAGCACCGGGTTGTGCGTCGAAGTGACAAACATTTCGACGACGGCATCCTCGTCCTTGGTCGCCATGCCCGAGCGGCCCTTGCCGCCGCGCGCCTGCGCCCTGAAGGCCTGGAGCGGGGTGCGCTTGATGTAACCGCCGTGGGTGACGGTCACGACCATGTCTTCGCGCTCGATAAGGTCTTCATCCTCGAGACCGTCCCAGGCGGGCGCGATTTCGGTGATGCGCGGCGTGGCGTAGGTAGCGCGAATTTCCTCGAGCTCTTCGCGCATCACGCCGTAAAGCTTCACGCGGTCGGCGAGGATCGAGAGATACTCTTCGATAGCGAGGCTCAGTTCCTTGAGTTCGTCGCCAATCTCGTCGCGGCCCAGCGCGGTGAGGCGGTGGAGACGCAGGTCGAGGATGGCCTTAACCTGGCGTTCCGAGAGACGATAGGAGCCGCCTTCCTGTTCGGCGCTCGGCTCGATCGCTTCGACGAGCTGGATGTACTGCGCGATGTCGCCGATCGGCCATTCCTTCGCGAGCAGCTTGGCGCGCGCATCCGCCGGATTGGACGACCCGCGGATCATCGCAACGACTTCGTCGAGGTTCGACACGGCCACCACGAGGCCGAGCAAGATGTGGGCACGCTCGCGCGCCTTGTTCAGCTCGAACTTGGTGCGACGGGTGATGACCTCTTCGCGGAAGGCGATGAACGCCTGCACGAATTCGCGCAAAGTAAGGACTTCGGGGCGGCCACCGCGGATGGCCAGCATGTTGGCCGGGAAGCTCGCCTGCGCGGGCGTGTAGCGCCAGATCTGGTTGAGCACGACTTCGGGCGAGGCATCGCGCTTCAGATCGACGACGACGCGCACGCCTTCACGGCTCGATTCGTCGCGGATGTCGGAAATGCCCTCGATCCGCTTGTCCTTGGCGGCTTCAGCAATCTTTTCGACCAGCGCGCTCTTGCCGACCTGGTAGGGGATGGAGGTGAGAACGATCGACCGTCGGTCGTTCTTGCCGGTTTCCACATCGTGGCGCGCACGCATGAGGATCGACCCGCGACCGGTGGTGTAGGCCGCACGGGCACCCGATTTGCCGAGGATCAGCGGAGCAGTCGGGAAATCCGGCCCCGGAATGATCTCGAACAGTTCCTCACTGGTGATGGCCGGATTCTCGATGAAAGCGAGACAGCCGTCGATCACCTCGCCCAGATTGTGCGGCGGGATATTCGTGGCCATGCCGACCGCGATGCCACCTGCGCCATTGACCAGGAGGTTGGGGAAGCGTGCCGGCAGGACCGTCGGTTCCTGGCGCGAGCCGTCGTAGTTGTCGACGAAATCGACCGTGTCCTTGTCGAGGTCGTCGAGCAGCGAATTCGCGACACGGGCAAGGCGCGCCTCGGTGTAACGCATCGATGCCGGCGGATCGGGATCCATCGAACCGAAGTTCCCCTGGCCGTCGACCAGAGGAACGCGCAGCGACCAGTCCTGGGTCATGCGGGCAAGCGCATCGTAGATCGCGGCGTCGCCATGCGGGTGGTAGTTACCCATGACGTCGCCGACGATCTTGGCGCTCTTGCGATAGGGGCGGCCGGCAACGAAGCCGCCTTCCTGGCTGGCGAAGAGGATACGGCGATGAACCGGCTTCAGGCCGTCGCGCACGTCCGGCAGCGCGCGGCTGACGATCACGCTCATCGCGTAATCGAGGTAGCTGGTCTTCATCTCGTCGACGATGTCGATGCGAGCGTATTCGGCGCCGGGGGCCGGGGGGTCAATCAGGTCGGTTTCGTCGGACAAGACTATGGTATTCCGTGATCTGTGATCGGGATATGGATTGCAGCACAAACCCTAGGCGAAATGCCGTTCTCGCGCCACTTTCGGGCGGGTCTGACAGGGGCGTTCGCAGGCTTTTTCCACATATGGATAGCCCGATTGCCCATATCGGACCTGAACGGGGGGAACGTGCATCATTCAATGGCCATTCAGCGCCAAAACCCTACAAGATTTGCAATGAGAGCGTTAAAAGGCCAAGTGCCGCACCGTTGAGAGAATTCCGGCGCCCACCGCGCTCATTCCCCCTATCCACTCTTGGGAGTTACATGATGATCTTCACCCGTATTTCCAAGGCCTCGCGTCCGTCGTCGGCGCTGGCTCTGGCCCTCGTTCTTGCCGCGACCGGCACTGCAGGCGTTTTCGCGCTCGAGCAGCCCGCTTTCGCGCAGAAGAAGAAGAAGAAAGAGGAAAAGCCCGCAGCAAAGAATTATTCTGCGGAGTTTATCGCTGCCTACCAGCCGCTTGCAGACGCGGTGAACGCAGCTGCGCCTGATTTTGCGACCATCAACGCTCAGCTTCCGGCCATGAAGGCGCTCATCCAGTCGAATGACGAGCGCATGGTTGCCGGCAACCTCATCTACACCGTCGGGACCAAGAACCAGAACCGCGCCCAGCAGCTCGAAGGCGTTGAGCTGATGCTCGCCAGCGGTCAGGTTCCTGCTGAAAGCCAGGGCCAGTACAACCTTCTCGCCGGCCAGCTGGCCTATAACGAGAAGGCGTATTCCAAGGCGCGCCCCTACCTGCTGAAGGCAATCGAGCTCGGCCACACCGAGAGCGAGCCGCAGGGCCTCGTCGCCGAATCCTATTTCAGCGAAGACAATTACGCTGCCGGCCTGAAGTATCTCGCCGAAGCGATTGCCGCCGAGGAAGCTGCTGGAAACCCGGTCAACGAGCAGTGGGTACGCCGCGGCCTGCAGATGGCCTATAACAACCAGATGGCAGAAGAACTGGGCCAGTTCGGCCTGCTGTTCGTCAAACACTTCCCCTCGACGCAGAACTGGGGCGAAGTGATCGCCATCACCGCTTATGGTGGCGGTTGGCAGAACCCCGAAATCCTCGACCTCGTGCGTCTGGCCCGTTCGGCCAAGGCCATGCGCGATGAACGCATGTATGCCGACTACATCGACAGCGCCGATTATCGCCGCCTGCCGGGTGAAGTCGTTGCCGTCATCGACGAAGGCTATGCGCAGGGCACTCTCAAGAAGACCGACACCTACGTCGCCGAAGTTCGCGGCATGGCAGCCGAACGCGCCAAGACCGACCGCGCGGATCTCGCAGGCCTGCTGACCAAGGCAAAGGCTTCGACCGATGTGAAGTCGATCGTCACCGGCGGCGACCTTGCGCTCAGCTACGGCGACTACGCTGCTGCCGAAGTCCTCTACACCAAAGCCCTCGGCATGCCGGGCGTCGATGCCGGCCTCGCCCGCACGCGTCTCGGTATTGCGCAGCTCGAACAGGGCAAGGCTGCTGAAGCTGTCGCCACGTTCAATGCGGTCGAAGGCAAGCGCGCGGCCATTGCCCGTCTCTGGGCTACCTATGCAGCGGAAGAAGCGGGCATCTGAGCCTGACGTTTCAGCGCGAATGACAAAGGCGGCGCGGGTCCATCGGATCCGCGCCGTTTTTCTTGTCTAGCGAAGGCGCTTTACCCAGACGGTGTTGTCGCGCCGCTCGACCTTGAACTGCTCCATCGCCTCGAACAGGTCGGAGAGGCGTTTGAAGCCGTAGTTGCGCACATCGAAGCTCGAGCGGTTCCCGGCAATCTGGCCGACCTCTCCCATCTGCGCGAAACCTTCGTCGTCGCGTCGGGCTGCCTTCCATGCGGTGCCGAGCAATTCGACCAGTTCTTCATCGACATTGGACCTGGCCTTGCTCGCCTTTGTCTTGGTCGTGTCGGGCTCGTCCGATGCGCCGTTGATGAGGGCATCGATATCGATGAAGCGGGTGCAGGCGCTCTTGAATGCGCCCGGCGTCTTGTTCGTGCTGCCGAAGCCGTAGACGATCAGGCCATCCTGCCTAAGGCGCGTGACCAGCGGCGTGAAATCGCTGTCGGAGCTCATGATGCCGAAGCCGTCCACCTTGCCCTGGTACAGCAGGTCGATCGCGTCGATCGTCATGGCCATGTCGGTTGCATTCTTGCCAGCGGTCAGGTCGAACTGCTGCTGCGGACGGATGCCGTACTTGTGGGTGATCGTGTCCCAGTTGGCGAGGTTGTTCTTGGCGAAGTTGCCGTAAGCCCGCTTGATGTTCACCTGGCCGAGTTCGGCCATGACGGTGAGGACAGGATCGATCCCCTTGGGAGAGGTGTTGTCCGCGTCGATCAGCAGGGCGATGTTCTTGAGTTCTTTTTCAGGCATGGTGCGTCACATGGTCGCCTTGCCCAGGGTGTGCAAGTCACTTGGCCGGTTGGAACTGGCCGCTCTCCTCGTCGCGAACATAAAGCACGCCTTCTGCAATCGAGAAGAACGCTCCGCGCAATTTCAGCGTACCGTCGGCTTCCTTTTCGCGCACGCATGGGAAAGTGCGCAGATTGGCGAGACTCACGCCGACTGCCGCCATTTCCATCGCCCTTTCGGCTTCACGACCTTCCGTCCCGTATTTCGCCGCGACCTCGTCGCGGGCTTCGTCCAGCATTCGCACCCAGTTGGCGATGAAGCCGCCGTCACCGGGAGCCGTGCCGTGCAGATCGCGCGTCAGAGCCGCCTTGCAGCCGCCGCACATGCCGTGCCCCATAACGACGATCTGGCGCACGTGGAGAAACTGGATGGCAAACTCCAGCGCAGCGGAAACGCCGTGCTGGCCCGGCGAAATCTCGAAGGGAGGGACCAGTGCAGCGACATTGCGCACGACGAAAATCTCGCCGGGATCGACATCGAAAATCTGCGCCGGATCGACGCGGCTGTCGGAGCAGCCGATGATCATCAGCTTAGGGCTCTGCCCCTCGGCGACCAGCCGGTCGTATCGTTCGCGCTGTTCGGGATAGCCGTCTGCGCGGAAGCGGTGATAACCGCGCAAGAGCTCGGTGAACTCGGGCATCAGAAGCGTTCGCCGCGGATCACCTCGACATCCCACATAGTCAGCAGGAAGCCGTGCGAGGTGAGGATGGGTGCAAGCGCTTCGGCCAGTGCATTGGCATTTTCCTGCGAGGCAATGGTGACGACGAGGTTTTTGTCGGTCCCCATGACGCGTTCCTCGCGCCAGCGTCCTTCGCGCCCCTTGCCGGACGTGACAGGCAGCACCGTCCAGCCAGTGATGCCGACCTCGTCGATGATCGAGGTCACGCGCTTGACCTGCGCCTGATCGGCCAGGATCTCGATACGCTTGCGAATGACTGTTTCGATCATGGGATAGCTGCTCCGGAACCCGTCAGCATGGCTGCAAGAGCGCCAATCAGGCCAATGTTCACGAGGACGTTGAACGGGAAGGTGATGCTGAGCGACATGGTCAGGTAAATGCCCGGATCCGCTTCGGGCAGGGCGAGACGCATGGCGGCCGGCACCGCGATATAGCTGGCACTGGCGCACAGGACGCCAAGCGCTGCCGCCGAGCCTGTATCAAGCCCGATGCCGACGCCCAGCGCAGTGCCCAAGGCGCCGTTCAGCAAGGGCAGGAGGATCGCGATGACCACCAGACGCCAGGTAAGCGCACGCGAGTCCATGATCCGCCGCGCCGCGATGAGGCCCATGTCGAGAAGGAAGAGGCAGAGGATGCCCTTGAACAGTCCATCGAAAAATGGGCGCACCGGGTCGAACCCTTGCGGGCCTGCCACCATGCCAATGAAGAATGCACCGAGCAGCAGGACCACCGAGGGATTGAGCAGGACCTCGTGCGCCAATTCCTTCTTGGTTTGTCCGCTATCCGACCCGATCCCGCGGGCAAGGAGAAGGCCAGCCAGGATTGCAGGGCTTTCCATCGAAGCCATGACAGCCACCATGTAGCCTTGCGGCGGAGTACCCTGCATGCTGTAGATTTCGACTGCGGTCACGAAAGTGACGACACTGATCGATCCGTAATGGGCTGCAACGGCGCCAGCATTCAGCCGGTCGAGCCGCCCGAAGCCCTTGAGCACCCAGTACGCATAGACCGGCATGAGCAGGCCCGCACCAATCCCCGCGGCAAGGGCGGCGAGCACGGTCCCGTCGAGACCGGATTCGGCAACTTCGATACCGCCTTTGAGCCCGATGGCGGCCATCAGGTAAAGCGACATTCCCTTGGCGATAGCCTCGGGAATTTCGAGGTCGGATCGGGCGAATGCTGCCAGCAAGCCGAGGACGAAAAACAGAATGACCGGAGAGGTCAGTGCTTGAATACCCATCGCTTCCATGCGGCGCGCTTAGTCCAGCCTTTCCGCAACGGCAAGCATGACCATTGCGGTTGTCAGCCCCTTTCCCTAAGTGGGCCGCGCAATGAACGATCTCTCCTCCGCTCCCGCGCCCGAGGGCGAAGCTCCTCGCAAGCAGCGCAAGCCCGACTGGATTCGCGTCAAAGCCCCGGTCAGCAAGGGCTATCAGGAAACGCGCAAGCTCATGCGCGACCTCAAGCTCAACACGGTGTGCGAGGAAGCAGCCTGTCCCAATATCGGCGAGTGCTGGGACAAGAAGCACGCCACGGTCATGATCCTGGGCGACGTCTGCACGCGCGCCTGCGCTTTCTGCAACGTCAAGACGGGCATGCCGCGCATGGTCGATCCGATGGAGCCGGAAAACGTCGCTATCGCAGCGGGCCAGATGGGCCTCGAACACATCGTCATTACGAGCGTGGACCGGGACGATCTTCCCGATGGTGGGGCCGGTCAATTCGTCAAGGTGATCAAGGCTTTGCGCCGCGAAACGCCGAACACAACCATTGAAATCCTGACGCCCGATTTCCGCGGCAAGATGCGCGCGGCGGTTGAAGCTATCTGCGAGGCTGGTCCGGACGTCTACAATCATAATCTCGAAACCGTGCCGCGGCTTTACCCGACGATCCGGCCTGGTGCGCGCTATTACGCATCGCTGCGCCTGCTGGAGGAAGTGAAGAGCCATGATCCGATGATCTTCACCAAGTCCGGTATCATGCTCGGCCTCGGCGAACAGCGTCTCGAAGTGCACCAGGTCATGGACGACATGCGCAGTGCCGATGTCGATTTCATCACCATGGGCCAGTATCTCCAACCGACTCCGCGCCATGCGAAGGTCGAGGATTTCGTTACGCCGAAGGCGTTCGCGGCCTATGGCTCGATCGCTCGTGCGAAGGGCTTCCTACAGGTCGCTTCCAGCCCGCTGACACGCTCGAGCTATCATGCAGGGGACGACTTCGCGCAGATGAAGGCTGCCCGGGAAGAGCGTCTCGCAAAGGAGCGGGCGAGGGCGAACGGCTGATGCCGGGCATCCGGGAGACCCGACGACTTCCCTACAGCTGCGAACAGATGTTCGATCTGGTCGCCGATGTAGGCAGCTATTCCAAGTTCCTGCCGTGGGTTGTCGCCACCCGCATTCGCAGCGACAGCGAGACTGAAATGGTCGCCGACATGCTCGTCGGTTTCAAGGCGATCCGCGAGAAATTCACCTCGCGCGTGGTCAAGCGTCGCCCCGATTTCATCGAGGTGTTCTATGTCGACGGTCCCCTGAAGGACCTCGACAACAAGTGGACCTTTACCTGTCTTGCCGACGGCGGCTGCGAGATCGATTTTTGTGTCGATTTCACCTTCCGCAACGCCATGTTCGAGGCGTTGGCAGGTCAGTACTTCGACCGCGCGTTTCGCAAGATGGTCGAAGCCTTCGAAAAGCGGGCGGACGAACTCTACGGCCGCGAGAACGCGGCAGCCAACCTCTAGGGCAGCAACAATTCCAGCGCGCAAAGCGTCGCTTCGCGCCGCACGCCTGCACGCGAAGTGGGCTCGAAGCTTTTGAGCTCGCCTTCAGGTTCGCCTTCCTGGCCCCGAACGACCTTGGCGAAGACAACGGTTCCCACCGGCTTGAGCTGTGTGCCCCCCCCGGGGCCCGCGACACCGCTGATAGCCACTGCGACATCAGCATCGCTGCGGGCGAGGGCGCCCTTTGCCATGGCCCAGACACATGCGATCGAAACGGCGCCGAATGTCTCGATGATGTCGAGCGGTACGCCCAGCAGTTCCATTTTCGATTCGTTCGAATAGGTGACAAAGCCGCGGTCCAACACGGCGGATGAGCCGGCGATCTCGGTCAGGGCCGCCGCGACAAGACCGCCGGTGCAGCTTTCGGCGACCACCACCTTGCGCCCGGCAGCTGTGTTTTCCTCGATGACCCGCTTGGCGAGATCATCGATATCCGTGGGTAGTAGGGTTTCGAGCGCCATGCTCTCCTCGCAGTATTAGTCGCGAATGACGGTGGCGACGGCTTGGGCGGCGATACCTTCGCCCCTGCCGGTGAAGCCCAGCCGTTCGGTCGTCGTCGCCTTCACCGATATTGCAGCGATGTCAACGCCGAGAAGTTCCGCAATCCGGCAGCGCATAGCCTCGCGATGAGGACCAATCTTGGGCGCTTCGCAGATGATCGTCAGGTCCACATTGCCGATCCTGTAGCCTGTTTCGGCAGCAAGTCCCGCGGCGTGCTGGAGGAAGCGGTCGCTGCTCGCGCCGCGCCACTTGGGGTCGGAAGGGGGGAAATGGTCGCCAATGTCACCCATCGCAACCGCGCCCAGGATCGCATCGGTAATCGCATGGAGCGCGACGTCGGCATCGCTGTGTCCCGCAAGGCCCTTCTCATGTTCGATGCGGATGCCGCCGAGCCTCAAATCCTCGCCGACGATGAGGCGATGCACATCGAACCCGCTTCCCATGCGGATCAAGGGTAATTCGGTCACGAAATCCTCCGCGAAAGTGAGCTTTTGCAGGGCTTCGCTTCCCTCCACCATAGCGACAGTGCCACCCGCCGCACGCAATACCTGCGCATCGTCGCCAGCGTCCTTCGGGCCGGGCCAAGCGCGATGCGCGGCAAGAATGTCGGCAAAGCGGAAGGCTTGCGGTGTCTGGACCCGGCGCAGTGTCTCGCGATCCGCCCTACCGGCCATTACGCCGCCCTCATCAACGGCGAGGCTGTCGACGACCGGAAGCACCGGAATTGCCCCGGGATTGGCATCGAGTGACAACAGAAGTCGCTCGATAACCTCGACTGGCAACACGGGGCGCGCAGCATCATGGATCAGGACGCGTTCGGAACCGTTCAACGCCTCGAGTGCGCTCAATACAGAAGCCTGCCTGGTCTCGCCGCCAGTGACGAACTGGACGTCCAAGCCGTTCAGAGCAGCTTTCGCTATGTCCTCTCCGCCTTCCGGGATCGCGACGAGCACAGCTGTCGCGCCGGCGTTCAGCAGGGTTTCGACCGAGTGCCTCACGACCGGCTTGCCACGCCAGGTCGCGAATTGCTTGGGGAGCGCCTGCCCGGCACGCAGGCCTTGACCGGCGGCCACGACGATGGCGGCGAACGGGGGGAGGGGAGCGACACGGGACATAGCCCCCGCGCGCTAGCGGCTTGCCGTTTTCGCTGCAACGCACTATGTGGCTGCCCAATTATTAGGCACACGCGAAAATGAGCGCTCACCCCCTCCCTCCGGTACTCCCGAAGCCGATCTCTGTCGGCAATGTCGTGATCGACACGCCGGTCGTGCTCGCGCCCATGACGGGCGTGACCGACCTGCCGTTCCGCAAGATGGTCCGGCGGTACGGATCGGGCCTCAACGTCACCGAAATGATCGCCAGCGAGGCGGCCATCCGTGAAACGCGCCAGTCCGTGCAGAAGGCTGCCTGGGATCCGATTGAAGAGCCCGTCTCGATGCAGCTCGTGGGCTGCGATCCGTCGAGCATGGCAGAAGCCGCCAAGCTGCAGGAAGGCAACGGCGCGGAAATCATCGACATCAACTTCGGTTGCCCGGTCCGCAAAGTGGTGGGCCAACTCGCCGGTTCGGCGCTAATGCGCGAAGTCCCGCTGGCTACCAAGCTCATGGAAGCTACCGTGAAGGCGGTGAACGTACCGGTCACGGTCAAGATGCGAATGGGTTGGGATCATTCCGACCTCAACGCCCCCGAACTTGCCCGTATTGCCGAAGACCTGGGCGTGAAAATGGTCACGGTCCATGGCCGCACCCGCAATCAGATGTACAAGGGCAGCGCCGACTGGGCTTTCGTTCGCAAGGTCAAGGATGCGGTTTCGATCCCCGTCATCGTCAACGGCGATATCTGCACTGTCGATGACGCCGCCAAGGCGCTCGAACAGTCCGGGGCGGACGGTGTCATGATCGGACGCGGCGCTTACGGAAAGCCATGGCTTCTCGCCCAGGTCATGCACTGGTGGAAGACGGGCGAATTGCTAGCCAGCCCCAGTTTCGACGAGCAATACGACGTGATTGTCGAGCACTACCAGGACATGCTCGAGCTCTACGGCGAGGATGTCGGGGTCAAGATCGCTCGCAAGCACCTTGGCTGGTATACCAAGGGGATGCATGGCTCGGCCGAGTTCAGGAACCGGGTGAATTTTATCGACCAAGCACCTGTTGTGCTTGACGAACTGGAACGATTCTTCGAGCCGTTCCTGAAGCGGCGCGCTGCATGATCGAGGCGCCGTCGGCGTCCGACCAGATCGCCGGAATGGTCTTTGCGGTGCTGCTGGTCGATCCTGACGGCCGGGTCCGCGAGGCCAATCCGGCAGCGGAGGAACTCCTCGGTCGCAGTGTGCGACGGATTCTCGACGAAAGACTGTTCGAGATCATGGCAATCCGTCCAGAGCGCGTAGCAGAGGCAGTCCTGACAACCGAAAGCCAGCTGATCGCGCGCGGGCTCACCCTGACAGCCGCCGGGAACGACCACATCGTCAATCTCAGCTGCTCTCCAATGCATGGCAATGCAGGCTGGAAAGTCATCACGATTTCCGATGCAGGGCAGGGCGGCAACGAGGAGGAAGATCGCGAGCGGACGGAGCTGCGAGCTCCTGCGGTGCTCGCCCACGAAATCAAGAACCCACTTTCCGCCATTCGCGGCGCGAGCCAGCTCCTGGCTCGTCGGTCTGCGGAAAAGGACAAGCCGCTTGCTTCCATGATTGAAACGGAGGTCGACCGCATCGCCCAACTGATCGACCGGATGCAGCAGCTGGGCAGCAGTCGTCCCGCCCAGACCGGGCCCTGCAATCTGCACGAAGCCATCCGTTCGGCGATGGCCACCGTGCGCGCGGGACGCAGCGATGCCTGCGAGCTGGTCGAGGAATTCGATCCCTCGCTTCCCGCGGTAGAGGCTGACCAAGGGGCGCTGGAGCAGGTGCTTATCAACCTCATGGCCAATGCCTGTGACGCTTGCGCAGGGATGGAAGCACCGCGCGTCGTGGTGCGGACGCGTTTCGTCAGCGGCCTGGTTTTCTCCGCGATCCGGTTCGGCAAGTCCGTCAGGCTGCCAATCGAGATATCCGTGATCGATCCCGGCCCCGGCATTCCCGCCGAACTGCGCGACCATGTTTTCGAGCCTTTCGTGTCGGGCAAGCCGCACGGACAGGGCCTCGGCCTTGCACTGGTCCGCAAGCTGCTTCGCGATATGGGCGGGCGCATTTCACATGAACGTGACGAGCGCGCGGGCCTCACTATTTTCAGGATAAACCTGCCAGTCGCGGCAAAGGAAAGCTGACCGATGACCACCCGCGTCCTCCTTGTCGAAGATGATCGCGCGATCGCCACGGTAATTACCGAGGCCCTGCGGGATGAGGGGCATGACGTCACGGCCTGCAGCACGATCGAGCGGCGCGACACCCTGTTGGCGGGACATGTATTCGACATCATGCTGACCGACGTCATGCTGGAAGACGGTGACGGGCTGGCGACGATCGACGCCGTGCGGGACGCGGCACCGGGGATGCCGGTCATCGTGCTGTCGGCCCAGAACACCCTCGATACCGCAGTAAGGGCCAGCGATAGCCAGGCCTTCGAGTATTTCCCCAAGCCGTTCGATCTCGACGAATTGGCACAGGCGGTACGGCAGGCTGTCAGCCGGTCCCCGAAAGCGGAAGCAGACGATCGCGGCGAGGGGGAGGGAGCTCTTCCGCTGATCGGCCGCAGCCGTGCCATGCAGGACGTCTACCGGATGATTACCCGGGTCCTGCGCAACGACCTTTCGGTACTTGTGACCGGCGAGAGCGGAACCGGCAAGGAACTGGTGGCCGAAGCCATCCACCAGCTCGGCGCGCGCCGGACCGGCCCATTCGTGGCAGTCAACATGGCGGCGATCCCGCATGACCTGCTGGAAAGCGAGCTGTTTGGTCATGAGCGCGGTGCCTTCACGGGCGCGGTTTCGCAGCAGATCGGCAAGTTCGAGCAGGCAAATGGGGGGACCCTGTTCCTCGACGAAATCGGGGATATGCCAGCAGAAGCGCAGACACGCCTTCTGAGGGCACTTCAATCAGGGCGGATCCGACGCGTCGGCGGGCGGCAGGAAATCGGCGTCGACGTGCGCATTATCGCGGCGACCAACCGCGACCTGGTGCCGATGATCGCGCAAGGCCGCTTCCGCGAAGACCTATACTATCGTTTGAACGTCGTACCTATTCACCTCCCGCCACTGCGGGAACGCAAGGAGGATATTGGCGCGCTGGTACGGCATTTCCTGTCGCAAGCGGTCGCCGAAGGGCTTCCGGCGCACCGGATAGCCGACGATGCAGTTGCCATCCTCGAGAGCCAGCTCTGGAAAGGTAATGTCCGCGAGTTACGTAATGTGGTTTTCCGCCTTGCTCTGCTCGCGCGCGACGACCTGATCGATCGGCAGACCGTCGTCGATGCTCTTCCGTCCGCTGTGGATGCGAAGATCCTTTCTGCAAGAGACGGGATCGAAGAGGCATTGGAGGAATGGCTGGCAAACAATCCCCAGCCTACAGGGGCGCTCTATCACGGTGCTCTCGCGGCCTTCGAAAAGCCGCTGTTCGAGCATGCGCTGCGGGAGACCGAAGGCAATCAGCTGAGGGCGGCCCAACTGCTGGGAATCAACCGCAACACGCTGCGAAAGCGCCTGAGCGACCTCCAGATCGAACCGGAGCGCTTCGTAAGGCGGCGTTGATGGGCATTTCGTCGTTTTTGGCCTTGCAAAAGTGCAACAGAGGTGTCGTAACTTAGCCACGATGGCGACGCTTGCCGGCACCTCGAAGAAACCCCCGCCGCGCTGGTGGCGCCGCTTCATTGTGGCGTCCCGCCGTGCCAACCTCTTCACGCTGGTCGAAATCATCGCGCTCGCCGCCTTCGTCATTATGGTTGTGACGACATGGGCAGCATTCACCACGGCCCCGCCAACAGGTGAATTGCTGCCGAGCAGGCAGGTTGCTGTGCTCCTGATCGGGACGCTTATCCCTGCCATGGCGTTGCTCGTCCTGGCCGGAAGAAGGCTGGCGCTACGCAGGGCGGCAGGGAGCACCGCGCGATTGCACGTGCGCCTGGTGTTTTTCTTCTCGATGATTGCGGCTGTGCCGACGCTGCTGGTCTCGGCATTCGCCGCCGTCCTGTTCCAGTCGGGCGTCGATTTCTGGTTCTCGGACAATTCGCGCGGGCTGATGGAGAACGCCAACGTCCTTGCCGAGCGGTATTACGAGGACAACCAGCTCGACCTCGGGCAGGAAACCATCTCGATGGCGATGGATATGCGGGCGATCCTCCAGCAGGTCGAGATTACCGATCCCGACTTCCAGCTGGTCTACAAGTACCAGGCCGATCCGCGCGACGTCATCGAGAGCGCAATCATGCAGGTGATGCCGGACGGGACCGCCCGCGTGGCCGTGGTCTATGGCATCAACCAAGGCAGCGATCCGGTCGGTTTTACGGAGGAAAGCCAACGCGCCCTGCGCGGCGGAGAGCCGGTGATCATCCGGGGCAGTCCCGAACGGATCGAGGCGATAGCACCGATCGACCGGACGGCCGGTATCTATCTCTACACAGCGCGAAATGCCGAGGCTGCGAGCTTCCGTAGCTGGGAAAGCGCTCGCTCGATTTCGACCGCCTATGAAGAACTGACGAAGCGTGCCCGGGCGTTGCAGTTGCGGTTCAATCTGGCGCTCTATTTCGTAAGCCTTGCGCTGGTGGGTCTCGCCGTCTGGTTCGCCTTACGATTTGCGGACCGCCAGGTCGAGCCGCTGACCGATCTTGTGGCGGCGGCTCGCAAGGTGGGCGCTGGTAACTTCTCGCTGCGTGTCGAAGGGCGGACCGGCGCAGACGAAATCGGCCTGCTCAACCGCGCGTTCAACCGCATGACTGCCCAACTCGAAAAGCAGACCGACGCTCTGGTCGGTGCGAACGAGGAACTCGAGGAACGGCGCAGCTTCATCGAGGCAGTGCTGGAGTCCGTAAGCGCAGGCGTCATCACCATCGACGGCAAACGCCGCGTGCTGCTGATGAATGCACCGGCGCAGAACATGCTTCTCGAAGGAGGGGAGGGGAGCGAGCATCCCGAAACCCTTGATGCCATGATCCCGCAAATCGCGGTGCTGGTCGAGGCGGGACTGGACCGCGGCGTGATCAGCCATTCGCGCCATGGCGAACTGATGACCCTCGCAGTGAGGCTGGTTCCGGAAGGTGATGGCCACGTGATCACCTTCGAGGATATTACCCGCCAATTGCTGGACCAGCGCCAGGCTGCTTGGTCGGATGTCGCACGTCGCATCGCGCACGAAATCAAGAACCCGCTTACGCCGATCCAGCTTGCCACGGAACGTCTCAAGCGGCGTTACCGCAAGCAGATCGAGCAGGATGGCGAATTGTTCGACGAACTGACCAACACGATCGTGCGCCAGGTGGGCGAATTGCGGACGATGGTCGACGAGTTCTCGAGCTTCGCGAGGCTGCCCAAGCCGGTGTTCCGACAGGAAGACGCGCTCGACATCATCCGCCAGTCGATGTTCCTGCAGGAGGTCGCCAATCCGCAGGTCAATTATGTACTTGCGACCGAAATCGAAGGGCCCTTGCGCCTTGAGGCAGACCGTCACCAGCTGGGGCAGGCCGTCACCAATATCCTGAAGAACGCCGCCGAGGCGATCGAGGCCCGTGGTGCAAATGCCGATGCCGATTATCGCGGCCGTATCGAGGTCGAGGTGGCGGAGAACGATGACTCGATAACGATCGCAGTGACCGACAACGGAATCGGCCTGCCGCAGGACCGCGAGCGGATCCTCGAACCCTATGTAACGACGCGCGAGAAAGGCACGGGCCTGGGCCTCGCGATCGTGAACAAGATCGTCGAGGAACACGGCGGCGAAATGAACTTCTCCTCCATCGATGGGGGAGGGACGCGGGTCACGCTGAGGTTTGCGCGTGATCCCCACCGGACTGCCGCCAAGGGCGACGACCGGAACAGTACCGAGAAAGCAGAAGGGTAATTCAATGGCACTCGACATCCTGATAGTCGACGACGAGCGCGATATTCGCGACCTGGTCGCAGGCGTCTTGAGCGACGAGGGCTACGAATGCCGCACCGCGGCCGACAGTTCGTCTGCGCTCGAGGCGGTCGATGCCAAGCGACCTAGTCTTGTCCTCCTCGACGTGTGGCTCCACGGGAGCCAGATGGACGGGCTCGAAGTGCTAGACGCGATCAAGGCGCGCGAGCCCGAACTGCCGGTCATTATCTTCTCTGGTCACGGCAATATCGACACGGCCGTCTCGGCGGTCAGCCGCGGCGCGATGGACTTCATCGAGAAGCCGTTCGAGGCAGAGCGCCTCCTTCACCTAGTGGAACGCGCCACCGAAACGGAGCGCCTTCGCCGGGAAAACTCGCGGCTGCGCGAAGGCATGGGCGAGGGCGGCGAATTCACTGGCAACTCGGCGGCTATCAATGCTGTTCGTGCCACCCTCAAGCGCGTGGCCAGCACCGGAAGTCGCGTGCTCATCAGCGGCCCGGCCGGCTCGGGCAAGGAAGTGGCAGCACGCCTGCTACACAGCTGGTCGACCCGCGCCGACAAGCCGTTCGTGATCGTGAACTCTGCGCGGATCACGCCCGAGCGCTTCGAGGAAGAGTTGTTCGGCGAAGAAGCCGAAGGCAAGCTGGTGCGTCCCGGCCTGCTCGAAACGGCTGACGGCGGGACGCTTTATCTCGACGAAGTAGCCGACATGCCTCTCTCGACGCAGGCCCGCATCCTGCGCGTCCTTACTGAGCAAAGCTTCGTTCGCGTAGGCGGGACGCGGCAGATCGGGGTGGACGTCCGTGTGGTGTCCTCCACTGCGCGCGACCTCAAGGCAGAGATGGAGGAAAAGCGGTTCCGCGAAGACCTCTTCTATCGCCTCAACGTTGTTCCGGTCGAGGTTCCTTCGCTGGCTGAACGGCGCGATGACATTCCCGTCTTGGCCGAGCATTTCTTCGCCCGATACGCGATCGAACAAGGCATCCGACCGCCGGAAATCAGCGAAGAAGCCATGGCCGCACTCCAGGCATATGACTGGCCAGGCAATGTGCGCCAGCTTCGCAACGTGGTGGAGCGGACCATCATCCTGACCCCGCGCGAGCAGCTGGATACTGTGGAGGCTGACATGCTTTCGGAAGAAGTGACCGGCGGCAAGCTAGGCGGAACCGGCGGGATGGCCCAGCTGATGGGCGCCCCCTTGCGCGAAGCGCGGGAAAGTTTCGAGCGTGAGTATCTCGCCATCCAGATCCGGCGGTTTTCGGGCAATATCTCGAAAACGGCCAGCTTCATCGGGATGGAACGCTCGGCGCTCCACCGCAAGCTGAAGCTCCTCGGCATGGCAGAGCGCAAGAACGGCGAACGCAAGTAGGCCGCGACACTTTCCTTTTTGGACGTGTGCAATAAATTTCATTGCGATTGCGCGATGAAATGCCACATATTGCGCATGTTCCGGTGGCAACTCCGGAATTCGGGCGCGGTGGTTGCGCCCAGATTGCGATCGCGAAAGCGTTCGCCAAGAAAAGGAGCAGGACAATGGCCAGCGAACGCACGCTTTCCGCGCGCCCGCGACCCAAGCAGGATGAAGCGCAGCACAAGGGCAAGGCGCCCAGCCTGCAAGACGCGTTTCTCAACCTCTTGCGGAAGAACAAGACGCCCGTAACCGTATTCCTGGTAAAGGGTGTGAAGCTGCAGGGCATCGTGACGTGGTTCGATAATTTCTCGATCCTGCTGCGCCGTGATGGACAGTCGCAGCTCGTCTACAAGCATGCCGTCAGCACGATCATGCCGGGGCAGCCGATCGATGCGGAACAGTTTGCCAGCCAAGGTTCCGGCGCCAAGCAGCGCTTGCTCCAGGATGTGTTCCTGAGCCGCGTGCGAGAAGCCGAAGCGCAGGTGACGATGTTCCTCGTCAACGGCGTCATGCTCCAGGGCAAGATCGCGGCTTACGACCTTTTCTGCATGCTGCTCGAACGCGATGGCTATGTGCAGCTTGCCTACAAGCACGCGGTGTCGACGATCCAGCCGGCGACGCCGGTCGACCTTAGCGAAGACTGGGACGAGGACGAACACTGAGTTTCGATGACAATTTGATGGGCGAGGTCTCGCGCGGTGCGCGGGCCCTTGTCGTTTGCCCGGATATCCGGGGCATTCGCTATGACCTTGATGCCGACAGCCGGCTTCAGGAAGCGGAAGGACTTGCGCTGGCGATCGGTATCGTCATTGCCGACAGCTTCGTGCTGCCGGTTCGCGATGTGAAGCCCAACCTGCTGTTCGGTGCGGGGCAGGTGGAAAACATCCGCATTGCCTGCGAGCTAAACGATGCCGAGCTTGTCGTGGTGGACGGTGCCCTCAGCCCGATCCAGCAACGCAATCTCGAAGACAAGCTGGCGCGAAAAGTCATCGACCGGACCGGCTTGATCCTTGAAATCTTCGGCGAGCGGGCTGCGACCGCGGAAGGGCGCTTGCAGGTCGAATTGGCCCATCTGGATTACCAGCAGAGCAGGCTGGTGCGCAGCTGGACCCACCTCGAGCGGCAGCGCGGTGGTTTCGGTTTCCTCGGCGGCCCGGGTGAAACCCAGATCGAGGCAGACCGGCGGATGATCCGCCAGCGCATGGCGCGGCTGCGCAAGGAACTGGAGCAGGTCCGCAAGACGCGGGGCCTCCACCGCGAAAGGCGCGAGCGGGCACCGTGGCCTGTTGTTGCCCTCGTCGGCTACACGAACGCGGGAAAGTCCACTCTATTCAATCGCTTGACGGGTGCGGATGTCATGGCCGAGGACCTGCTCTTCGCAACCCTCGACCCGACGATGCGGGCAATCTCCTTGCCCGGTGTCGAGAAGGCAATCCTGTCCGATACGGTCGGTTTCATCTCCGATTTGCCGACGCAGCTTGTCGCCGCCTTCCGCGCGACGCTCGAGGAAGTAACCGCAGCTGACCTCATCTGCCACGTCCGTGACATTTCCAATCCATCGTCGGAAGCGCAGAAGCTCCAGGTACTCGAGGTCCTGGGGGAGCTTGGGGTGATCGACGGGGAAGGGCAGGACCCGAAAGTCCCCATCCTGGAGGTCTGGAACAAGTGGGATCTGCTGGATGCCAACCAGGCGGAGGAACTGGCCAAGGTTGCGGAGGATGACGAAGGAATAATCGCGCTGTCCGCACTGACCGGAGAGGGCGTCGATGGTTTTCTCGATCGGGTTGGCCAAATGCTGACTTCGCGGGCGACGGTTCGAGAGTTCGTCTTGCCATCCAGCGACGGCAAACGAATCGCCTGGCTTCATGCGCATGGGGATGTACTTGAGGAAGCCGACGCAGGTGAAAGCGACGGGCAATCCTTGCGACGGTTCACCGTCCGGCTCAATCCCAAGGAGCTGGGCCAGTTCCAGTCGCTATAACCGCGCTTTCTCGCGCCGCTTGACCTCCTGCCAGAGCTCTTCCTGCTGTTCGAGATTGCGTTGCTCGAAATCGCCTCCGGCTATTTCCTCCATCTCGCGGAAACGTCTTTCGAATTTTCGGTTGGCGGCCCGCAGGGCTTCTTCTGCATCTATCCCGTATGCGCGGACAAGATTGACGGCCGCGAAAAGGAAATCGCCTGCCTCTTCGGCGCGCTGGTCAAGAGTGGCGGTGTCGAGTTCCTCGATCTCTTCGACGACCTTGGCGCGCGGGCCTTCGGTATCGGGCCAATCGAAGCCGTGGCGCGCGGCACGTTTCTGTAATTTCTGCGCTCGCAGCAATGCAGGTAGTGCCGATGCAACGCCATCCATCGCGCTGGTTGCCCCTTCTGCCTGGCGTTCCGCGGCCTTGAGGTCCTCCCAGCGAGATTCCACCATCACGCCATCTTCCGAGCCGAAGATGTGTGGGTGGCGTGCTTCCATCTTGTCTGAAATTGTCTTGGCAACTTCTTCGAAGCCGAAATGACCGGTTTCCTTCGCTATTTGGGCGTGGAAGACGACTTGGAAGAGGAGATCTCCGAGTTCGCCGCGCAGTTCTCCCATATCGTTGCGCTCGATAGCGTCTGCTACCTCGTAGGCTTCCTCTATGGTGTAGGGGGCGATCGTCGAGAACGTTTGAGCTGTATCCCATTCGCAGCCTCGTTCCTTGTCGCGCAGCCGCGCCATTTTCCGGAGGAGTCGATCAATCTCGTTTGCCATGGCTTTTGTGTACGTGAGGCTTGGAGAGGGGGGAAGCCTGCGATACGGATTGTTTCTACATTAAGATGGATAATATATATTATGTTAAGTAATATGTCGGGCGATCATGACATTCCCGTCGCCCAACTCACGAGCACATATGCACCGACGATTATCGCCACCCAGATCAAGGCGATCTTGACCATCTTGCTTCCGTTGAGCCCATCGGATCGCATCCCTCTGAGATAAACGAAGGCCAATGCGCTCATGACAGCGGCCCACATCCACGCCCCAGCATTCATGCTTTCAGTTCCAGTCCGTCATACCCGACTACGATGCCGCTCGGGACTTCGGCCACCAGCGAGGCGTAATCCATGGTCTTGTCGAGATGCGTCAGTACGGCAGTTCTTGCCTTGCACCGCCGCGCAAGGTCGATTGCCATGTCCAGGTGGGCATGCGTTGGATGCGGCCGGCGGCGCAGGCAATCGACCACGAGGATGTCGGTGCCCTTGAAGCAATCGACCATATCCTTGGTGATCTCGCTGAAATCCGTCGCGTAAACGATGGACTTCCCGTCAGCTTCGAACCGGAAACCGGTGCTTGTCACCGGCCCGTGCGGCATCTCGACATAATCGAAAGAAAATCCAGCAACAAGTTGAACTTCTGACACGTCTTTGAGGCTCATCAAGGTCGGATAACCGTGCTGACCCTCGAAAATATAGTCGAAACGTCGCAGCAGGTTCTTGCATGTCCTAGTGTTAGCAAAGCCCGGTAAGGGATTGCTTCGATCATAGCGCATGACGCGCAAATCATCGATGCCGTGACAATGGTCGGCATGGTCGTGCGTCCAGAAGACCGCGTCGACCTTATCGATCCCGTTGGCCAATAGCTGGGCTCGCAAATCGGTTGACGTGTCTACAAGGATGCGCTGACCCGCGTCGTTTTCGACGATGATCGACACCCTGCTACGCCGGTTGCGCGGCTCTGACGGATCGCATTCGCCCCAGTCATTCCCGATGCGCGGAACGCCCGTTGACGTTCCCGATCCGAGCATGATGAACTTCACGCGGCTGCCTTGGCGAAGAGGCGGTAGAAGTTGTCCGTCGTCACGCGGGACAGTTCATCGAAGCTCTCGCCGCGCAGATCGGCAAGGAAGCGCGCGGTGTCCCCAACGTAGCCCGGTTCGCAAGTCTTGCCGCGATGAGGAACAGGCGCAAGGAACGGGCTATCGGTTTCAACGAGTAGCTTGTCCTGAGGGATTTCCCGTGCGAATTCCTGCAGTTCCTTGGCGTTCTTGAAGGTCACGATGCCTGATATCGAGATCGACAGGCCGAGCTCCAGCACCCGCTCCCCGAACTCGGGCGACGCGGTGAAGCAATGGATCAGAGCGGGGAATGCCCCCTTCCCCATTTCTTCCGACAGGATGGCGAGGGTGTCTTCTTCCGCATCGCGTGTGTGGATGATCACCGGAAGCTGCACTTCACGCGCCACGTCGATGTGCAGGCGGAAGAGATCGCGCTGTGCTGCACGATCGGAATGGTCGTAGTAATAGTCGAGGCCGGTTTCGCCGATCCCGATGACCCGGGGATCGTGAGTGGCCTCCAGGAGTTCGTCTCGTGTCAGCCCGGGGTGGTCATCGGCATTGTGCGGGTGGATCCCGACGCTGGCCCAGACATCGGGCTGCGCGTTGGCCGTACCCACGACTTGCTGCCATTCTGCCTGTTTGGTGGAGATATTGAGGAAAGCGCCCACGCCGGCAGCGCGCGCGCGGGTGAGCACTTCGTCCCGCTCTTCCACCAGGCCTTTGTACTCTAGATGGCAGTGGCTATCGACGAGCATCACGCTGCCTCGGGATCGGGCAATTCGAGGCGCGGGAACACGGGCATGGGCTTGTCGACAACATGGCCAGCCGAGACCAGTTCATCGAACCAGCTGTAATCTGCAAGATCGGCATATGCCCGCTTTCCGGCTTGAACTCCGAGTTGGTCGAGTACGGCTGCTGCCTTGGTCGGAACGACAGGCTGGATAGCAATCGCCAAGTCGCGGATGGCGAGGAAAAGCGTCTGGAGAACCGCCTTCATGCGTTCCGGATCGGTCTTTTTCAGACCCCACGGCGCCTGTTCGTCGACATAGGCATTGCAGGCGAAGACTGCCTTGAGCCACGCTTCGATGCCCACACTGAAATTCAGGGCTTCGAATTCCTGCGGCAGGACCTCTGCGCAAACACTACGGACAGTCGAAAGAAGCGCCTTGTCATCGTCATTGGTCTCGAAAGCCTCGAGCTTGCCGTCCATGTTCTTCGTGATCATCGAAAGCGTGCGCTGGGCAAGGTTGCCGAAGCTGTTCGCCAGTTCCGCATTCACCTTGTTTACAAGGGCTTCTGCCGAATAGCTGCCATCCTTGCCGAAGACGACTTCTGCCATCAGGAAGTATCGCAACGAGTCCACACCGAACAGGTCGACCAGATCGTTGGGATCGGTGACATTTCCGGCCGATTTCGATTCCTTGACCCCGCGATTGAGCAGGAACCCGTGCCCGAAAACCTTCTGCGGGACCGGGATCCCGGCGCTCATGAGGAAGGCGGGCCAGTAGATGGTGTGGAACCGGACAATGTCCTTGCCGATCAGGTGCAAGCTGGCCGGCCAGTACTTCTGCCAGAGCTCGCCGCCATCCGGATAACCGAGGCCGGTGATGTAGTTCGTCAGTGCATCGACCCAGACATACATGACATGACTGTCATGCCCCGGCACTTTCACGCCCCAATCGAAGCTGGTGCGCGAAACCGACAGGTCCTTGAGGCCGCCTTCGACGAAGGCGATCATCTCGTTGCGGCGACTCGCCGGCTCGAGGAATCCCGGAGATTTGAGAAGCTCGAGCAGCGGTTCCGCATAGTTGGACAGCCGGAAGAACCAGGTCTCTTCCTCGGTCCATTCGACCGGAGTGCCCTGGGGCGAGAGTTTTTCGCCCCCCTCCCCATCGACGAGTTCCTTTTCGTCGTAATAGGCCTCGTCACGAACCGAGTACCATCCCTCGTAGCGGTCGAGGTACAGGTCACCCTTCGCCTCCATCGCTTCCCAGATCGCGCGGCTTGCCTTGTGATGATCCTCGTCCGTGGTGCGGATGAAGCGATCGTAGGTGATATCGAGACGGTCGAAGAGCTCGCGGAAAGCCCCGGACATTTCGTCGGCCAGCTCGCGCGGTGTCTTCCCGAGGTCGCGGGCTTTCTGGGCCATTTTCAGGCCGTGCTCGTCAGTCCCGGTCTGGAAGCGCACATCGCGTCCCATCAGCCGCTGGAAACGCGCGATGACATCGGCGGCAATCGTTTCGTAGGCATGGCCGATATGCGGCTTGCCGTTGGGATAGTGGATTGCGGTGGTAATGTAGAAAGGGTCAGCCATTTGCGCGCTCGCTAGCCTCACCTGCGGAGACGAGCAAGGTTCCGATTTCCATCGCGAGCAATCCGGGATCGAAATTATACGTGGGCTGCTCTGCCGACAGCCTCACAAGCTCGGCGTGCTTGTCCACCAAGATGCGCGGATCGGGTCCGGCCTGGTCAATGCGTTCGGCAAGGATGGCGCGCGCGAGGTCGAGGATTGCCTGCAGCCTCGGAATATCCTGCTTCATCCCGATTTCGCCTGCCAGCTGGCCGCGCAGCGAGAAGTCACGGTCGCCCGTTTCGATGATTCTGCGCATCAACTGGCCGGCGTGGCCAAGACCAAGGGCCACGAACGACAACGCATTGCCCGGTGACCCTGCCGCGGCCGCGATTGCCGCATCGCGGGTTGCGATGTCCGTATCGGGTGAAAGTTCGCGAAGGAGATTATCCATCTCCGCTTTGGACAGCGCAGGAAAACGCATGGTCCTGCACCGGGACCGGATAGTCGGCAGAAGCCGCGCCGGATTATGCGCGACCAGCAGGAAGAAAGTCCCTGCCGGCGGTTCTTCCAGGCTCTTGAGCAGCGCGTTCGAGGCGCCCACCTCCATGTCGTCCGACGGGTCGATGATCACCGCACGGCGGCTTCCCATCGTCGGTCTGGTGGTCAGGCGTCGCTGTACTTCGCGCACCTGTTCCACCTTGATGCCGCGCGCCAGTTCGAAAGGCTTACCGTCGTCGCGCTTCTTGGCCTCTTCCTTGTTCTTCGGACCATAGGTGAGCGTAAGAATATCGGGGTGGTCACCTGTGTCCGGGCTGGCCCCGACCAGTTCGCGAGCTGCCGCCTGTGCGAAGCTCGCCTTCCCCAGACCCTTCCGGCCCGCGAGGAGCCAGGCATGATGCATTCGCTCGCCGCCCATCGCGCTGCGCCATTCACTCCAGGCGCGATCATGGCCGAGCAACGTCATTATTTCCCTGTCTCGAACAGCGGGGCGACGGCTTGCCATACCCGCTCCCGAACTTCGTCGATCGAACCGTCACCGTCGATCATGCGGAAACGCGCGGGTTCCTCGTCAGCGAATCTCGCGAAGGCTGCATTAACCTCGCTATGATAGGCATCGCTGCGGCCGCCGATCGCATCGGCCTCGTCGCCATCGCGTTCGCGCAAGCGTTGCGCCACTTGGGACGTTTCTGCTGCGAGGACGAGAGTAAGGTCCGGTAGTAGGCCGCCGCTACCGATCGCATGCAGGCCCAGCACGGCCTCATCGCCTACTCCCCCTGCCCTACCCTGGTAGGCCCTGCTGGAATCGAGGAAGCGATCGCAAACGACCCACTCGCCCCGTTCGAGTGCTGGGCGGATCAGTCGAGCCACGTGATCGGCCCGAGCGGCTGCAAACAGCAGGGCCTCGGCTTCCGGTCCCCACCCATCGCCGGGTGGATCGAGCAAGAGGGAGCGTATCGCTTCGGCCCCGGGAGTGCCGCCCGGTTCACGTGTCAATCGAGCCTTGATCCCGTTACTTTCGAGACTCTCGACGAGCAGGCGGGCCTGGGTGGACTTGCCCATCCCCTCCCCGCCTTCGAAGACGATGAACCTGCCGCTCGTCATCTGAGCCACCCGCGTACGCCGTTGATGACCCGGTCGAAGAAGCCGGCTTCCTCGACCGCCTCTTCCGCCACCAGCGGTACAGAGTATTCGGGCAGGCCTTCGACCTGCACTAGCAATTCGGCAATCTTCTCGCCTGTGGCAACGGGTGCCCGCAGCGGCCCGTCGTACCGGATTGTCATCGAGACCTTGCCCTGGTGGTTCTTCGGCATGCTCAGGAACACGCCTCGCCGCGCGACGAGGCCGACCGAACCGCTGTCTCCGCCTTGGACATCAGCCTCTCCGAGCACAGTCCCGGGAGCGAAAAACTGCTGCTGGTCGAAACTGCGAAACCCCCATTCGAGCAGGTCGCGCGAAGCCCGATCCCGCACTCGCGCGCGTGGCGCTCCGGCGACGACCATGATCAGCCTGCGCCCGTTGCGCTGTGCCGATCCCAGGAAGCCATATCCTGCCTGGTTGGTGAAACCGGTCTTGATTCCATCCGCACCCGGCACCTTGCCGCTGATGGGATCGTGATTTGGTTGGGTGATCTCGTTGTAGGTGAACTCGGTCTGCCCTACGAAATGGCGGTATTTGGTCGGATGCTTGCGGATCAAGGCCGCTGCCAGAGTAGAGAGATCGCGCGCGGTAACGAAGGTCTTGCCGTCGTCCATCCATCCATTCGGAGTGCCGAAATGGCTGTCTCGCATCCCGATTTCGGAGGCTTTCGCGTTCATCGCGGCGACCCATGCATCGACCGATCCGGCGGCGCCTTCGGCCAATACGGCGGCACCGTCATTTGCGGAAACCGTCGTCACTCCGTGCACGAGGTCGTCCATGGTCACTCGCGCGCCGCTGGCAAGGAACATCGTCGAGCCTACGCCACGCCACTTCCGCCACAATTCGGGCCGGACAGTGACCACTTGCTGAGGGACTATCTTGCCCTCTTCCATCCACTCGAAAGCAAGGAAAGTCGTCATCACCTTGGTGATCGATGCAGGCATAAAACGCCTGTCTTCTTCGCGTGCGAACAGCACCTGCCCGCTGGTCAGATCGAGGAGAAACGCAATCGGAGCATCCTCCGCGTTGGGAGGCCCCGCGGGCTGGCGATCCTGCGCGCTCGCCTGCCCTGCAAATAGCAGGGACACGGAGGAGATCAGGGCAATTCTGGAATTCTTACGCAAGCCGGCTCCGCGCCGGCATTCCGGCGAAAATGCAAGGGTATCTCGATCAGGTCACCCTATAACCACGCGTTGCAGCCATTGCGAGAGGATCGGAAGGCTGTCCACGGCTGAGGCGGCGGCGGCTGTGCCCAAGACGCTGTCAACTGGCCGAAGGGTAATCAGCCATCTCGATGGCCTGTTACCGGGTGATTTCGTCAGCCAGCAGCCCGACGCTCATCGCGTAGTAATTCGAGCAATTGTACTCCAGTATCACGCGATAATTCGAAGTTAGCAGCCATGCCGGAGTTCCTGGGCCGTCAGGCTGGAAGATCGTGGCTTGCGTGCCGGGAGCAAGCGGCCGCTGGGGCTGTACACCCAGTTCGCGCCATTCCTCGACGGTCTTGTACTGGCTGTGACGCTCATGGACGCGCGAGCAGACCGGGGCTTCGATCCTGGTGCGGTAGCGGTCGATGTCGAACCCGCTCGGCATATAGGCTCGCACGCCCCAGGGCTGACCGCTTCGCCACCCGGCATCGCGGAAATAGTTGGCGATCGAAGCCAGCGTGTCGGCACGACTGTTCATGATGTCGGCCCGGCCATCGCCATTACCGTCAGTCGCGAGACGCAGGTATACGCTGGGCAGGAATTGCGGATTGCCGAATGCCCCGGCCCAGCTGCCCTTGAGTTGGCTACGAGGGTAGCCCTTGTCAGCTACCTTCATGAGGGCGACGAATTCGTCGGCGAACAGTTCGCGCCTGCGACCTTCCCATGCCAGCGTAGCGAGAGCCTGAGCGAGGTCGAAGCCGCCCTTGACCGCGCCATAGGCAGTTTCATGCCCCCAGATAGCTGTCAGTATTTCGCCGGGAACTCCGTATTCCCGCTCGATTGATGCAAGCTCGCCGCGGGCCGCGGAATAGGCTCGCCGTCCGCCGGAAATGCGCGCGTCGTCGACATGGGTGGCGATATACGGCGCGAGCGGTGGGTATCCCGAACCAGTCGATGAACCCGGCTGCGACCGGTCCAGCTGGATGACCCGCTGGCTGGGTTCCAGCCCTTCCGTCATGCGCTGAAGCGTCGCTTCGCTGACGCCCTCGGCCCTCGCCCGGGCGATCAACAATTGCAGATAGGCATCGAACGACATCGACTGTGCACTTGCCGGTGCTACCGGGATGCAGAGCAAAAGCGCGGTCGCGAAGGACAAAATCGGGCGTAACGTCATGAGCATAGCTTCGCAGTAACCAAGTGAACGGCAGATGTCATGTGAAGCATTATCCCTGAGAACTGTCACGAGTTCCGGGATGACAAGTGCATTCCTTGCCGCTAGCGCCTCTTTCGCTGCGGACAGGTGGCAGAGTGGTTGAATGCAGCGGTCTTGAAAACCGCCGTGGGTTCACGCCCACCGTGGGTTCGAATCCCACCCTGTCCGCCACCTTTTTCTCAGGCCCGCCCCTGTGGAAGCTGCGGCGCTAAAATGTATAGAAGCGTCAAAAAACACCCGCCAAAACAAAGCAGTTGACTTGGCATCCTCCGCGGTTAACTTTTCGTTAACCCTGTTGGATCGAGTCGTTTCATCTCCTGCAACCGGGCATAACAGCAAATTCTGGGCCGCCTTGCGATGCAACTTACCGGACTGATCGTCTGGGAGTGTCGAAGGCCATTCAGTTGCCTTCCCGCTCCACATCGTAGGCCAAGTGCTTGAAAAGACGGAGCGGCGATAGCGCCGCCAGGGTCAGCTTCTAGAGCTTTACGCAATAGAGGGCATGACATGCGTGCAGAGGGGAACAATGCTGGCAAGGCCTGCGCTGCGACCACCTTATGGGTGCGGTCCGGCGCGCGCATGAATACTGCAGCCGCATCTCCTGCTGCCCTTCAAGCAATATTCCAAAAAATTTCCGGGTCCGCTCGCTCCAATCCGGGAGCAATCCAGACGCGTAATGCGCAGCCAAACAGCTCGCTTGCCCGCTGGTCGTCGAATAACGGCCTTATGGCAGGAGCCTGATCCCCCCTCCGGTTCCAGCCCACCTGTCATTCCGGCCAACGCAGTATGTGACCCCGTCCAGTCGATCTGGTGCGGTCTTTTTGGAGAGTTGGGATGACCGACATTTATGATCTCGCGCCCGCCGATAACGACGACGAAGACCTGAATCTCGACGGTGCAGGCTGGTACGGTGCAGAGTTCCTCGCGGACGATGACATCACCACCGCCGATCTGGGTATCTTCATCAAGCACCTGAACTTCGATGAATCGCAGGCCTACGGCTCGACCGGCACCGGCCTCTTCAACCCGTTCCTAAGGGTGAACGCTCAGGGCACGAGCCGCGGTTTCAATCTTCAAGACAATACGCAAAAGCAAAACAAAGACGCTGGTACCGACATGGATGATGCGAAGACCAACGCCATCCAGTTGAAAGACATTCCGATCGTCTATCTCGACCTAGACGGCCTGCCTGGTCTCGAGGCGTATTATGTCATCAATCTCGACATAAACGAGAACGTCGACAACCTGCTCGGCCTTACGGAAATGCAGATATTCATTTCCGATACCGAGGCGACGTTCGCTGATTACATCTACGATACCGACCAGTCCGGCCTGGCTTTCGACGGGGTCGGTGCAGGCCAGAAGTATCAACTGGTGTTCGATCTCGATGATCCGTCCACGGGCGGGGACAAGACCTTGGTTCTGGACGATCTCGGGGCCGGCCAAGGCAAGCAGGACTACATCTTCTATCTGCCTGTCGCCATGTTCGAAGCCGCCGGTGCCCACGGCGATTCCTTCATGACCCTCTTCTCGCAGTTCGGCCCGACGCCGCCGGACGATGGTGCATTCAACGAGTGGAACACGATCGTCGCGCCCAAGGTTTCGGGCGTGAAGTTCGGCGATCTTGACGGTGATGGCATCAAGGACGCGAACGAAACCGGGCTTTCCGGCTTCACGATGTTCATCGATATCGACGGTGATGGCCTTTACGACGCCGGTGAACTCACCGCGGTCTCCGGTGCCGGAGGTGTCTTCCAATTCGCCAGCCTGGTTGATGCCGAGAGTTACAAGATTTACGAGATCCTGTCCGAAGACGATATCGACACGGCCAACAACGCCTTCACCGCGCAGCAGATCGCGGACCTCCTTCCCGATCAGTCGGGCGACTGGGTCCTGACAACGGGAGACGTGAACGGCGGCCATACAATCACATTCACCGGCACTGCCTATGCGCCCGTGCAGGTCGGCAACTTCCTCGCCAATCCGCTCATCGTCATCGAGAAAGAAGCCATCTCGATCATAGGCAGCGGCGGCGAGAACAAGCTCGTTCCGGGTGCCGATGCGGCCGGCGACGTGGTCAATTACGTCATTTCGGTGGCCAACGAAGGTAATGTCGATCTCGACATCACCTCGCTCACGGATATCAATGCCGACACGTTGGTTTACGTCAGCGGCGATACGGACAATGACGACATTCTGGATGTCGGCGAGACGTGGATCTTCAATTCGACCCATGTCGTCGACCAGTCCACGCTGGATACAGACGGCATCGATATCTTCGGCGACGGTGACTTCGACGAGGACATCGACAACCGCGTGGACGTCGAAGCCAGCTGGTCGTTCAACGGCCAGGGCGGCACGGTTTCCGACTTCGATATTGAAGATGTGCCGGTTGTCGTCACGCCCGACATCTCGATCCTGAAGGAGGTGGTGTCGGTCAACAACGAGGACGAGAGCCTCGACGAGGACGGCATCATCGACACGGCAGGCGATACGATCACCTACCGCATCACGGTTGCCAACGAAGGCAATGTGACGCTGAGCGATGTCGACGTGACCGACCTGTTCGAAGGCGCCGGCTACGACACCAGCGGCCTGGTCTATGTCGAGAGCGGCGACGAGAACGGCCTGCTCGACGTAGGCGAAACCTGGACCTGGGTGTTCACCGTCGAGGTGACCCAGCTGATGATCGACACCAACTGCTATGAAGGCGGTGACGAGCAGATCACCAACTCGGCCAGCGTCACGGCGCTGTTCGGCGAGCAGCAGGTCAGCGACGGCCCCTCCACCGTCAACACCCCGATCGACTGCGATCCGGTGCTGTCCATCGACAAGGTGGTGATCGACGTCGACGGCGACGGTGCCGAAGGCACGATCGATGCCGCCGGTGATATCGTCACCTACGAAGTGACGGTGACCAACGACGGCAATGTCACCCTGACCGGCGTGAAGGTGAGCGATCCGCTCACCGGCCTTGAACTGGCAGTGGCCGGTGACGGCACGCTGGCACCGGGCGAGAGCTACACCTTCGAGAACCTCACCTACGAGGTGACGCAGGACGATATGGACTCGAACGGTACGATCGAGCCCGACGACGTGCTGCCAGCCTTCCTCGACAACACGGCGACCGCCTACAGCGACCAGACCGAGCCGGTCAGCGATGACGAGGATGTGCCGCTCGAGGTCGACCCCGACATCTCGATCCTGAAGGAGGTGGTGTCGGTCAACAACGAGGACGAGAGCCTCGACGAGGACGGCATCATCGACACGGCAGGCGATACGATCACCTACCGCATCACGGTTGCCAACGAAGGCAATGTGACGCTGAGCGATGTCGACGTGACCGACCTGTTCGAAGGCGCCGGCTACGACACCAGCGGCCTGGTCTATGTCGAGAGCGGCGACGAGAACGGCCTGCTCGACGTAGGCGAGACCTGGACCTGGGTGTTCACCGTCGAGGTGACCCAGCTGATGATCGACACCAACTGCTATGAAGGCGGTGACGAG